>NZ_DIHV01000081.1:3127-35925 GCF_002420325.1 Marinobacter sp. UBA5687 | reverse complement strand
AACTCTGGATAGCCGCCCGGTAGCCAGAGTGCATCGGCCATCGGCACTTCCGAATCTGTCAGGGGCGAAAAATACACCAGCTCAGCGCCCATGGCGGTGAGCAGATCCAGGTTGGCGCGGTAGATAAAACTGAAGGCCGCATCCCTGGCAACCACGATCCTGAGCCCCGCCAGCAGCAGTTCTGGCCGGGAAGGTGCCTCAAAATGAAAAGACACGGGCTTGGGCAGCACATCCATGCCCGCTGACATCAGGACTTCGGCAGCCTTATCCAGCCGATCACTGAGGTCGTCCATTTCAGCCGCCTGGACCAGACCAAGGTGCCGGTCCGGAATGTTCATGGCATCGTTTCGGGGTATCGCTCCCAGCAGGCTGATACCTTCCGGCAGGCTCTCCCGTAGCAGCTCGCCGTGGTAGGGGCTGCCAATCTTGTTGGCAATTACCTGATGAACAGGGAGTTCGGAATCAAAGCTCGCCAAGCCGAGGGCAACCGCGCCGAAGGTCTGAGCCATACCTTTGGCATCAATCACGGGCAGGGCCGGAATACCCGCCAGTTTGGCCAGGTCGCCGCTGCTGGGGCTGCCATCAAACAAGCCCATGGAACCCTCCACCAGAATCAGGTCCGCGCTCTGGGCGGCCTCGGCCAGCCGCCACCGACACTCGTCCTCGCCGGTCATCCAGGGGTGCAACTGGTAAACCGGGTTACCGGAGGCTACCTCCAGCACCATGGGGTCCAGGTAATCCGGCCCGTGTTTGAACACCCGGACGTTACGGCCGGCGTTCCGGTGCAGTCGGGCCAGGGCGGCGGTGACCATGGACTTGCCCTGGCCGGAGCCGGGGGCGGTGATCATGGCCGCTGGGACCTTATTTTCCATCATTCAAACCAACTCCATAAGTTTGGCGACCGGTGGCGGGGTGTGCCTCCCGGGACCGTCAAAACAGGGATGTTTTTGTCGAGCGTACAGGGACGTATTTACAGCGTGTCCCGGGAGGCACACCCCGCCACCGGTTGCTGCACAAGGCTCGAGGTCAGGTTCGTCTCGGCACAAAAAAAGGCGCGCCATCCACTTCCACCGTTGCCAGTTGCTGGTTGTACAAACGTTCCAGAGCGTTCGGCACCAGCATCCTTTCTGCCGGGCCCCAGCAAGCTTCGCCATTGGGGTACATCAGCAGAATATGATCACACCAGCGGGCAGCCAGATTCAGATCATGCAGGCACATGAAAATCGCGTTCCCGGCTGCCGCACGGTCGGTGAGCAGTTTCATGACGGCCACCTGGTGATGCAGATCCAGATGATTCGTCGGTTCGTCCAGCAACCAGGTATGAGGCGACTGGGTCATCAGGGTGGCAATCGCGACTCGCTGGCGTTCGCCGCCAGAAAGGGTGCTGACCAGGCGGTCTTTCAGGTGCAGGACATCCAGCGCTTCAAGAGCCCTTTGCGCCATAGCCAGATCGCCTGCCCCTTCCATCTGCCACGGAGACAACCAGGGATGGCGACCGATCAGCGCGGTTTCCATTACCGTTGCCGGGAAGCCGTCCTGCCGGTCCTGGAACACCAGCCCCAGCTGTTGAGAGAACACACGGCGTTTTATTCCGGATACCGAAACATCATCAAGATACAAAGCACCAGCGCGAGGCGGCCGAAGGCCTGCGAGCGTATGCAGCAAAGTGGTCTTGCCGGCACCGTTGGGCCCGAGCACGCCCCAGATCTGACCGGAGCCGATGGTTAAATCCAGCGGGTAGCCATCGGCGCGGCCGGGAATATCAATCACCAGGTTCCGGGTACTCAGGGTCTGCATGTGGCGGCTCTGCATGGCGTCCATCACCGACTCCGGTACAGCAGGTACAGGAACGTAGGTACACCCAGCAACGCGGTGATCACACCCACCGGTAGCTGTTCCGGCGCGATCACCACCCGCGCCAGGGTATCCGCCAGCACCAGAAGGGTGCCGCCAGCCAAGGCACAGGCTGGCAGAATCAGTCGCTGATCATTGCCCAACACCAGCCGGAGCATATGTGGAACCACAAGGCCGACAAAGCCTATGCTGCCCGCCATGGTGACCGCCGTGGCGGTGAGCAAGCTGGCGAGAATGTAAATCAGCCATTCCAGCGGGCGCACCGAAATACCCAATGCCGCCGCCTGCATCGGTCCCCGAGCCAACACATTCAGGCTCCGACCCAGTGGCACCACCAGAACACAAACAACAGTCAACAATCCCAGTCCGGGCCATGGTATCCGGGCGTAAGAAACATCGCCCATCAGCCAGTACAGCATGCCCGGCAACTCCCGGGCCGGGCTGATCGCCAACATCAGGGTAATCACCGCACCCCAGCCAGCGGCCACCACCACCCCGGTCAGCAACAGGCGGGAGGGCGTCCAGCTGCCAGTGCCATGGGCCAGCCCAAACACCATCAAGGTCGCGAGCAGGGCACCGGCAAAGGCAGAACCGGAAATAACCGCGCCGCCAAGTCCCGCCAGCATCGCCAGCAACGCACCAACAGCGGCGCCGCCGGACAGGCCCAGAACATAGGGATCGGCAAGCGGGTTACGCAGCAATACCTGCATCAGGGCCCCGGCCACGGCCAGCAAACCTCCGGTGGCAAAGGCCGACAAGGTTCTGGGTAGCCGGAGTTCAAGGATCAGCGTGCGCTGGAGATTCGAGCCTTCACCCAGAAACACCGACAGCACATCAGCAGGTGATATCGCCACGCTGCCAACACCGACCGAGATCACCATGGCCAGCACGCCGGCCAGAGCCAGCACCAACAGTGGCAAAGTGATCGGCCGGATCACGCCAGGGCTCCATTAAGGTCGCCGGTCACGGGCCACCTCCAGTTTTTCACAAAACAGGCGCGTACCTTCGAGCATTCTCGGTGTTGGTCGCTGTACCAGAGATGGCGGGATAAAAAACAGGTTGTCCCGCTCTGTGGCGGTCAGGCTCGGGAATGACTGCCATCGAGTCAGCCAGTGGCGGTTTTCCTCCCCCATCCCGCCCGCCAGGATAGCTTCGGGATTGGCCGCAATAACGGCCTCGGCACTGATTCTGGGCACCAACCGTTCCAGGTGGCCAAACACGTTGTCACCCCCACACAGCTCAATCATTTCACCAATCAGATGGTCACCGTTAATCGTCATCAAAGGCTCATCCCACACCTGATAGAACACCGGTACCGGGTCGGCATCGGTAAACCTGGCTCGCAGGTCTGTAATGCCTTTGCGAAATCGCTCAGCTTCGGCAAAACCCGCGGCGTCGGTACCGGCCAAGATAGAGAGACGTTCAATGGTGTGAGACACAGCCTCAAAACTGCGGGGCTCGATGGAGAACACAGGCACACCCATTTCTCTGAGTGTCGCCAACTGCTCGGTCGGGTTACCGGTTACCCAGCCAATCACCAGATCCGGCTGCAGTTCCAACAGGCGCTCCATGTCCATGCGGGTGTGGCTGCCAACCGAAGTGACTTCTTTGGCGGCCGGGGGGTAGTCACTGTAGGCGACCACTGCGACCACCTGATCGCCGGCTCCTGCAGCCCAGGCCAGCTCGGTAGCCCCGGGGGAAAGCGCGGCAATCCGTTGTGCCGGTTGCTCAAGGCAAATCTCTTTACCCAGATCATCCGTGGCACAGACCGGCGATGCCAGGGCGGGGAATGCCAGCAGCATCCCGCCCAGAATCAAAGCCATTGCCTTCAGATCTGCCACAGAGGCCTCCCCCGGTTTAACGGTTATTATCGGATATCGTAACGCACGGTCAGCATGGCAGTGCGGCCGGCTGCAATGTAGTCCAGGTCATTCTGCCGATCATAACGAGCGGTGCTGTATTCCTTGTCCAGCACGTTAGCCAGCGTCAGCCGGGTTGACCAGTCAGGGGCAAAGCGCCAGCCCGCCCGCAAGTCCAGAGTAGCAAAACCGGGCAGTCTGTCGTCGTTGGCACGGTCATCGTAACGATAACCTTCGGCCACCACTGTGCCACCGAAGTCCCAGGTACCAACGCGCTTACTCAGGTCAAGACGCAAGGTTTTGCCACTCCGGCGCTGGAGTCGGTTTCCGGTTTCCCGGTCTTCCGGATCCAACAGCGTCAGAGCCGCATCACCGCGCCAACCATCCCGCTCAAAACCAGCGCTGAACTCGGCACCACGGATTCGGGCTTCATTGACGTTCATTGGCGTCCACAAGCCACTGGGGGTCGGGCTCCAGGCAATCAGGTTGTCCACATCCAGTTGGAACAGCGCTGCATCCCAGAACCAGGTCTGATAGTGGCCACTGGCACCCAACTCCACCGTGCCGGACTCTTCTGCCTCCAGGTCCGGGTTGGCGCCGGGAAAATACAGATCGTTGAAGGTGGGCGCCCGGAAAGACGTACC
Organism: Marinobacter sp. UBA5687; assembly: GCF_002420325.1. Lineage (NCBI taxonomy): Bacteria > Pseudomonadati > Pseudomonadota > Gammaproteobacteria > Pseudomonadales > Marinobacteraceae > Marinobacter > Marinobacter sp. UBA5687. Next base: position 31,568 of record NZ_DIHV01000081.1, on the reverse strand, counting down.
ATAACTGATCCGTACTCGGTGGGATCGATCCAGAGCATGGCCAAGGGCAATGCCACCGGTTTCATTTTTGCCGTAGGCTTCGTTGTCGTCACCGCGCACACTCAGTTGAAGGTCGGTTGGGCCGAAGTTCAGGCGCAACTGGCTGTACAGGGCGGTGTTGGTGCGGCTGGTCTCGGCGTAATCGGTGGTACCGCTGACTTCGTCAGTCATTAACTCTGCCCCTACCACCAGCTCATGGACATTCCAGGTAAAGGTGTTGTCCCAACGCGCTGCCCGTGAACGGGTATTGAAGGTGCTGTTGAACGTGGGCGTAATGTTGTCGGTTTCGTCCCGGGATTCAGAGAACTGAAGTGAATGCCGCCAGTAGTCACTCACCGGGGTTTCCAGCCCGAAGCCGATGGTGCGAATCATGAAATCAATTTCGCCGCCTTCGTATTCGGTATTGCCCTCGCTTTGCACCATCACCAGGCTGGCTTCTCCGCCGGAGTCCAGCTCATGGACGACACGTCCGATACCGGCGGTGTTACGGAAGCCCCGGTCGTCACCATCGGTGATCACTGCTGTACCGTCGGTTTCTTTATGCAAACCACTCAGGCTGAAACGGGTATTTCCAGCGCGGGCAGCAACACCGGCACTACCCTTCTGCGTGTTGAAATTGCCTGCACCGGCTTCTACCCAACCTGCCGGCGTGTCTTCCGGGTCCAACGTAAAGGCCTGCACCACACCACCGACAGCATCGGAACCGTACAGTGAGCTCCGGGCGCCACGGACAATTTCCACGCGCTCGATCAGTTCAACGGGAAAGTACTGCCAGGAAGGACCACCGGATGTGGCCGAACGCAGGCGCACACCATCAACCAGCAGCAGCGTGGAGTCGTTGGCCGTACCGCGGGTGTAGACACTGGTGGTTTTTCCAAAGGAACCGTTGCCGGTCACGTTGATTCCGGGTTGTCCTCGCAGGAGCTGGGTGAACTCTGAGGGGCTTTGCTCGCGGATGGTTTCTTCGTCAATAACCGTGACCGATGACAGGCTTTCACCCGCAGTCAGAGGCCCAAGGGTGGCGGTAACGACAATCGGTTCCAGCTTGCGTTCATCCGACGCTTCATCGGCGGCAACGGCTGGAAACGCCAGTGGTAACAACATCAGGACGGGAAGGGCTTTGGCAGTACTCATAGCTTCACTCACGGTTCACCGCACGCACCCGTACGGTCGATCAATTAACTGCGGAGGAAGACAGACTGCTCAGACGGGGGTGGAGGGCGTGTCAGTACTTGCGAGCCAGGTTCACCCACCGCCGTCGCCCTCCGCAACGTCTGGTGTCCGGAACTCACGGTTCCGCCTTTCAGGCCGGTCTCCGGGCTTACAGGCGGAGCCGATGCTCCGGGGCAACCACCTTCCCATGCCGTTGGCACAGTGGCGTACTGGATTGCCTTTCACCTGATTACCGTTGCGGGGGCAGCGCCGGAATGTCACCGGCTTCCCGTTTCACTGCGAGCACTCCTCCGGACTATCGCCAGCCTGGACAAAATGCATACAGCACCTGAAATCGCGGGCAAGACTATCAACCAGGGTGGGGGTGGTCAATGAGATATGTTAATTCAGACAACGCACCCTCCAGCCGTTGCCAACCGGTTTCATCCGGCGGCAAACCGAAGCGCAGGGCTACGGGTGCGTCAAAACGCCTGACCAGAATGCCGCGGCAAGCCATCTGATCAGCAATGTCCGCTGCGCGGGGATGTTGAACCGTTCTGAAGAGCAGGGTGCCGGTGGGGGACGACATCCCATATTGTCTGAGCAGGCCGTCCATGCGCAGTCTGGCCGTTCGCAGGCTGGCACGAGCCTCCACCTGCCAGGCCCGGTCTTGCAGTGCCCGGGCCATCAGGTACCGGGCCGGACCGCTGACCGTCCAGGGACCAAGTTCGTTCGACATCTCGCGCGCCAGACCAGGGTCGGCCAGGACCGCACCGGCACGGAGACCGGCCAGCCCGAAAAACTTGCCCAGTGAGCGCAACACGATCAGCCCCGGAGCGCCCGTCCACGGGTCCAGGCCGAAGCCCGGCTCGCCCTCAATAAACGCCTGATCCAGCACCAGCCAGCCATCACGCTCGCGCAGCCGCTCGTGCCAAAACCGTAAACGGGCAGGATCCATCAGCTTCCCGGTCGGATTATTCGGCTGTATCCAGACTACTACATCCACAGAATCCAACCATGCCAGCTCCGCTTGCATTGTCGCCTGTTCAGGAATCGCCACCACGTCGAAACCCGCTCGCCGCCAGGCATGACCATGCTCACGATAACCGGGCATGGGCACGGCCACCCGACCGAAACCATGCTTACGGGCACGAACCGCTGGCAGTGCCATGATCGCCGCCTGGGAGCCTGCCACAGGCAGGCAGCAGGCACGCTCCGGTGCCCCGGCCCAGATACGGATAATCTCTTCCAGCCCATCCTCCGGCTCCGGCAGCCGTTGCCATACCTCCGCCGGAATTGCCGGAACCGGCCAGGGCACAGGATTAATACCGGTGGAGAGATCCAGCCATTGTTCCGGAGGAATGCCCCAGTGCTGAGCCGCTGCCCTCAGGCGACCTCCATGCTCCGGCAAATCAGCACCATCGAACGCTGTCACCCGATACCTCCTGACCAGAACGCATTCAGACTTGCGGCCAAGGCCAACAACACCAACAGCCACAACATCACGCCACGCTGAACCAGGGAAATCGCGCCCTCCACGGTTTGCGCCGTGGCGCCTTGCCCGCTGCCCAGCACCGGTCGCTGTTTGATGCCAACGGCATAAGGCGCCGGGCCGCCCAGAGTGACCCCCAGTGCGCCAGCGCCTGCAGCCATCACCGGGCCAGCATTAGGGCTGTCCCACGCTTTTGACTGCTCACGCCAGCATTGCAGTGCCAACCGGGTATTGCCCAGCAACGCATAGGTCAAGGCAGTTAGCCGGGCAGGCACCCAGTTCATAGCATCATCGAGCCTGGCGGCGCAGCGCCCGAAATACAGATATTGTGGCGTCCGGTAGCCCCACATGGCATCCAGCGTGTTCACTAGCCGGTGCAAAACCAGTCCGGGCAAGCCAGCGACCAGATACCAGAACACGCTTGAAAACACCGCATCGGCACCGTTTTCCAGCATGGATTCCGAGGCGGCGGCGGCAACGCCTTCGTCACTCAACGCTGCAGCATCCCGACTGACAATTCGGCCAACCGCCAGCCGGGCCCTCGCACCATCCCCGCACGCCAACGCAGTCGACACCGCCCGGCCATGTTCCGCCAGCCCCCTTAATGAAATGGCAAGCCAGACACCGGCTATCTGGGCCAGCAGCCACAGCCAGCCCTCCAGCAGCCATTGCAACAATATTGCCAGCACCACGGCCGGCATGACCGCGACCAGAGTTGCCAGCAGCCCCCGCAACCAACTATTCAGAGCGACCGTTTGCTGACCATTCAGGCTATGTTCCAGCAGCGACGCCCACCGGCCGAAACCCACCAGCGGATGCCATCGCCGGGGCTCACCAAGCAGGCTGTCCAACAAAACCGCAGCAGCGCACACCAGCACTGCAACCAAAAACGTATCCAACGCAGGTCTCCCTTAATGAATTGCCGGCAAGTCTAACCGACCGGTCACGAAACTTGACAGCCTTGCCTCCCGGTTAGACCATCCTCGGTTTTCCGCCCACAAGGACCCATCGCCATGGCACTGCCCGACAGCTGGCTCACGTCTCCCCCACGGCCCTCGGTTCAGCACACAGCGCTTGCCGCCGAGCGTCAGCAGGTGCTCACAAAGCCACCCGGCTCTCTCGGGCAGCTGGAACAGCTCGCCATCAGTCTGGCGGGCCTGCACGGCACCGACAGACCCAGCGTTGATCCGGTGCGAATGGTGGTGTTTGCCGGCGATCACGGCGTTTGCGCTGAAGGCGTTTCCGCATTTCCTCAAGCTGTCACCGCCCAGATGATCGCCAATTTTGCCAGCGGCGGCGCCGCCATCAGCGTGATGGCCGAGGAACTCGGTGCCAGTCTGGAAGTGGTCAACCTGGGTACCGTTGGCGAAGTACCGGAATTACCGGGCGTCATAGATCAGATTATCGCCCCTTCCACGGCCAACATGGCAGAATCACCGGCCATGTCCTCGCGCCAGCTTGAATCCGCGCTATCCAGTGGCGACGAAGCCGCCAGGCGTGCCGCAAACGCTGGCTGCCGCCTGTTTATTGGTGGCGACATGGGCATAGGCAACACAACCAGTGCTGCAGCACTGGCCTGCGCCCTGCTGGGACAGCAGCCCACTACCCTTGTTGGCCCGGGCACAGGGCTGAACTCCGAGGGCGTTGCCCGCAAGGCGAGGGTGGTTGAAAAGGCGTTGCAACGGCATGGTCCCGACCGTGATCCGCTGATGGTACTGGCCTCTCTGGGAGGCTTCGAAATAGCCGCACTGACCGGCGCCATCCTGGGCTGCGCCGCGCGCCGGATCCCGGTTCTGGTGGACGGTTTTATTGTCTCAGTCGCTGCACTGGTGGCCGTGCATCAACAACCGGCTGCGCGCGGGTGGCTTCTGTTTGCGCATCGGTCAGCCGAACCCGGCCATAGCGCCGTGCTGGAGGCACTTGATGCCTCGCCCCTGCTGGATCTTGGCATGCGCCTGGGCGAAGGCAGTGGCGCCGCCGTTGCCGTTCCCCTGTTACGCGCCGCCTGCGCGCTGCATAACCGGATGGCCAGTTTTACCGACGCTGGCGTCAGTGGCAAAGCGGAAGAATAGCCCTATGACCACCACAGTAATCGACCTGATACGCCACGGCGAACCGGAAGGCGGCCAGATGTTCCGGGGCAGTAAAGACGACCCCTTGAGCGACACCGGGTGGCAACAGATGATAGCTGCCATCGCCGAGGGTGATCAGTGGGATGCTATCGTCAGTTCACCCATGCAACGATGCCAGCGTTTTGCCCAGCAACTGGCCGAGGAACACAGAATTCCACTGCATATCGATAAAGATCTGCGGGAGATTGGCTTCGGTGAGTGGGAAGGGTTGACCGCTGGGCAGATCCAGGAGCGCTATGGGGATGACCTCAACCATTTCTGGCAGGACCCCATCGCCTTCCGCCCCCCCGGCGGTGAAGCTGTGACGGATTTCTACCAGCGCACCATCGATAGTTTTGATCGATGGCAGCAAACACTTGCCGGCAAACGGGTCTTGGTGGTCTGCCACGGAGGCGTGATCCGCATGGTGCTGGCCAATGTATTGGGCATTCCGCTGGAGAGATCATTCACCGGCTTTGCCGTGCCTTACGCCTGCCGCAGCCGGATACAGGTGGACCAGTCCGAATTCGGTGTATTTCGCAGCCTGATCAGCCACCAGCCTTGAGGGTAAGTGGTAAACCCGCCACGGCCATCACCACCTCATCACAACGCTGGGCCAGGGCCTGATTGAGCCAGCCCAGCTCATCCGCAAAGCGACGGGTCAGCGGATCCATGCCGATGGTCCCGAGCCCCACTTCGTTGGTCACAATGACCAGGGAGCCAGGATAGACCTCAACCGCCTCCAGAAAGGCTGCCCGTTCGGGCTGGAACAAGGCGCCCTCGGCAAACAGCAGATTGCTCAGCCACAGGCTCATGCAGTCCACCAACAGCAACGGCGGTTCTCCCGGGCCGCGGGCATACTCTGACAATACCTGGCCCAGGCGCAGCGGCTCTTCAGCAAGCTGCCAGTGGTCCGGCCGCAGTTCCTGGTGACGCTGGATACGCAGTGCCATTTCATCATCGCCTGCCGTCGCGGTCGCCACATAAACCACGTCGTTACCGGCCGCTTTGGCCCTCTGCTCAGCCAGCCCGGTCTTACCGGAGCGAATCCCGCCGGTTACCAGTAACTTGTTGACCATAAACCTTTCTCCAGCCCGCCCCATTCCGGTGCCAAGGTACACCAACCGGACAGACAACTGCTATAGTTTGGCCAGACTCCGGAAACGGCGGCACCGCAATCGCCGGCTTCAGAACAAGACCGATTAACCCTGGAGAGCCCATGCAGGCCGAGCTGCTCGACATCCGCAACCACATCGCCCAACACGCTCCCTTCGACGAAATGCCCGAAGAACTGCTCGACCGCATCGTCACTGGCATCGAAGTGGCCTATTACCGGGCCGGCACCCAGATTCTTGAGCTGGGCCAGCAGAACTACTGGTTGCACTACATCCGCAGCGGTGCGGTGGAAATCTTCCGGCGCTCCGGCGAGCTTTACAACCGCATTGGTGAGGGCGAAATCTTTGGCCAGTTTGGCCTGCTGCGCAATCAGAAAGTGCGCTTTCCGGCCAAAGCCATCGAAGACTGCCTGATCTACAAAATCCCCTACGAGACTTTCCAGTATCTGTGGGAAAACGACGAAAACTTCGCGGATTTTGTCGAGATTGAAGACCACAGTCGCCTGCGTTCGGCGGTCTCGCGCCGGCACAAATCCAACGAACTGATGTCCGCCAAGGTCACCCGGCTAATCGCCCGCGAGCCAGTCTCTGCCCCGACCACCGTGCGCCTGCAGGAAGCCGCCCGGATCATGACCGACAACGGCGTGTCGGCACTGCTGCTGATGGACGAAAGTGGGGATTCGCCCCGGCTCAAGGGCATCATCACCGACCGGGATCTGCGCACCCGGGCGGTCACCAACGCCCTGCCATCAGAAACCCCCATCAGCGAGATCATGTCCGAAGGGCTGATTACCATCAGCGCCCGCAGCTACATCTTCGAAGCCATGCTTACCATGCTGCACAATAACGTGCACCATCTGCCAGTCATGGAAGACCATGAAGTGCGCGGCGTTATCGCGCTGTCCGACATCGTCAAATACGAGAGCCAAAGCAGCCTGTACCTGGTGAGCAACATCTACCACCAGAACGACGTCAAAGGCCTGAAGAAAATCAGCCGCGAAGTGCGCGACAGCTTCGTGCGCATGGTGAATGAAGACGCCAACTCCCACATGATCGGCAGCGCCATGGCTGGCATCGGTCGAAGCTTCAGTCAGCGCCTGCTGGAGCTGGGCGAAGAAAAACTCGGCCCGCCACCCATCCCGTATTGCTTTATGGCTCTCGGCTCCATGGCCCGGGATGAACAGCTGGTGGTTACCGACCAGGACAACGCCATGGTGCTGGACGACAGCTTCATTCCGGAAGAGCACGACGAATACTTCCTGGCCCTGGCCAAATTTGTCTCAGACGGCCTGGCTGAATGCGGCTACACCTACTGCACCGGTGACATCATGGCCACCAATCCGAAATGGCGACAACCGCTGAGCGTGTGGAAGGATTACTTCACCGACTGGATCGACAACCCCAAAGCCGAAGCCCTGCTCAACAGCAACATCTTCTTCGACCTGGACGGCATCTACGGCGAAACTGACTATGCCGAACAGCTGAAAACCCTGATCGTGAACAAGGCCAGCAACAGCCAGCGCTTCCTTACCTTCCTGGCCCGCAATGCCCTGAACCGCACGCCGCCCCTGGGTTTCTTCCGCACCTTCGTCCTGGAAGAGGACGGCAAGCACCAGAAAACCTTCAACCTCAAACGCCGCGGCACCGCACCGGTTTCTGATCTCATCCGGGTGCACGCCCTGGCCTGCGGTTCCCGCTCCCAGAACTCCTTCGAGCGCCTGCGCGACATTGCCAAAACCAAACTCATGCTGGACGACGACGCCGGCAACCTGCGGGATGCCCTGGAATTCATCTCCATCGTCCGCATCCGCCATCAGGCCCTGGCCATCGAAGAGGGCCGCGACCCGGACAACAACGTGCGCCCGGAGGACCTGTCGCCATTTGAACGCAGCCACCTGAAAGACGCCTTCCAGATCGTCAGCAACGCCCAGAAATTCCTGCGCTTCCGCTATAACGCCGGGGGAGCCACCCGGAATGTCTAGCGTGATCAAAAGCGGCAACAGCAAGCAGAATTGGCCAGAGAACTACCGCAAAGGCGCCGAACAGGCGAAAGACGCCAGAATCCGCGCCTTCTACGAAGCCGGCTGCCCCAGTCCGGACACGCCTGTCCGGGATGTCCCCTTAGTGGCCCTGGACTTCGAAACCACTGGCCTGGAAGCCGACCAGCATTCCATCGTCAGCATCGGCCTGGTGCCCTTTACCCTGACAGGCATCCAGCTCGGCCAATGCTGGCACCAGGTGGTTCGCCCCAGACTGCCCCTGCACAAAACCTCTGTGACCATCCACGGCATTACCCACAGCGAAATCGAAAACGCCCCGGACCTGGAAGACGTACTCGACCCGCTGTTCGAACACCTCAACGGCCGAATCCCCGTGGTGCACTACCGCAACATCGAACGCCCGTTCCTGAACACCGCCCTGCAGTGGCGCCTGAACGAACAACTCCGCTTCCCGGTCATCGACACCATGGCCATCGAAGCCCACCTTCACCCAAACCGCAACCCAGGCCGCTGGCAGCAACTGATGGGCAAAAAACCGATCTCCATCCGCCTGGCCGACAGCCGGCTCCGCTACGGCCTGCCCCACTATGCTTCCCACAACGCCCTGATCGACGCCATCGCCACCGCGGAACTGCTACAGGCCCAGATCCTGCACCACTTCAGCCCGGAGACCCCCATTGGCGATCTGTGGGTGTGATGCCATAGCCCCAAGCCCCAGCAACCGATAGAATGTCCCCAAACCAGCCAAAGGGACCGAAGTGACCACACCAACCGCCAAAACCACCCCCCTGGACGCCTTTCGCCGCGCCAGAAGAATGTGGCTAAAAGGGGAAAAAATCAGCCTGGCTGCCCTCGCCGACGACCTCCACATCGGCCGCGCCACCCTGTTCCGCTGGGTTGGCAACCGCGACCTGCTGATTGGTGAAATCCTGTGGTCCCTGTACGAGCCCCTGTACAAAGAAGCCCGCGCCGTTACTCCCGGCCATGGCGTAGATTACGTGGTGGGCGTGTTCCGCCACATCAACATGACCATCCTGCACTTCGCGCCGCTGCGAAAGTTCCTGCATCAGGACCCGGAATACGCCCTGAAAATGCTCACTTCCTCCCACTCCACACTGCACGCCCGCACCGTGGAAGTGAACACCCGCCTGCTCAAAGACGAAGTGCGCGCCGGCCATCTGAGCCCACCCATGAACATCCAGAGCTTGTCCTACTTCATGGTACGAATCGCCGAGTCCTGCCTGTACAGCGACATCATTGGCGGCCGCGAACCCCGCGATGAAGAGCTTGAGGATGCCTGCACTGCCGTGCGCATATTGCTGGGCGGAAAGGTCTGAGCTCCTGATACCGCTGGAAACCTGGCCAGCCTGGGATTACTCTTTGCTGACAGTCACAGGAAATCACCAGCAAGGAGTGCACCATGAACCACCGCAACACCCAACCGCGCCTCAACGTGCTGCAAGCCGGCCTGCTGCTACTCAGCCTGGCCCTGGCACCGTTAGCCCACAGCGAAAACCTCACCGAAGACGATGTCACTTCCTTCATCGCCAGCATGGAAGCCATGCAGCCCCTGATCGACAAGCATCAGGACTTCATCGAATCCATCGAAGATCCAGCCGACGATGAGCGGGAAGTGGATTTCGCCCGGATGATGTCTTCGATGGTGGACGAAGTGAAAGGGCACGAAATGTACGATGACCTGGACGACCTGGTCGATGACTTCGGATTCTCCAGCCCGGAAGCCTGGGCCCGCAAAGGCGACCGCATCGTCAGCGCCTGGTTTGCCATCGAAATGGAAGCCCAGCCCGACATGGCACCGGATATCGCGGAGATGGAGCGCGCCATTGCCGAGATGGAAAACAATCCCGACATGCCCGAAGCCGCCAAAGCCCAGATGCGCGAAATGATGGAACAGATGATGGTGACCGTCAAAAGCGCATCCAGTGCGGCGAAGCAAGTGAGCGATGCCGACAAACGTGCTGTCCGGCCCCACGTAGAACGACTCAAGGCTGTGATGGAGCAGGACGAGAGCGACTACGAATAACACGCTCCCCAAAAACAAAACCCCGGTACTGTCGCCAGCACCGGGGTTTCTTTTTGCTGCCTGAGCAGCGAGGCGATCAGGCCGTCAGGTTGTAAACAAACACGATCGCCACGGCAATCGGCGTCACAAACCGGATCAGGTTGTACCACAGGCTGAACGCGCCACCCTGCAGCGCCAGGTCGCTCTTCAGCGATTCCTTGGCCACAAACCAGCCTACGAAAATGGCGGTCAGCAGGCCAGACAGTGGTAGCATGATGTTGGCGGTGAAGTAGTCCAGCAGGTCGAACACCGTCTTGCCTTCAAAGGCGGCGAACATGCCCAGCGGCGTCACATCAGACCAGACGTTCAGGGACAGAATGGAAACAATGCCCAGCGCCCAGCACAGCACGCCCACCAGAATAGCGCTGCCGGTGCGGGCCAGGCTGGTTTTCTCTTCAACCCACTCAACCACCGGCTCCAGCAGGGAAATGCCAGAGGTCCAGGCAGCAAACAGCAACAGAACGAAGAACAGGGTGCCGAACAGGCCGCCCATGGGCATGTTACCGAACGCCAACGGCAGAGTCTGGAAGATCAGACCGGGGCCGGCACCGGCTTCCAGGCCGTTGGCAAACACCACCGGGAAAATGGCCAGGCCCGCCAGCAGTGCCACCACAGTATCCATGATCGCCACACTGACTGCGGTGCGGCCGATGGAGACATCACGGCCCAGGTAGGAACCGTAAGCCATCATGATGGCCATACCCAGGCTCAGTGTGAAGAAGGCGTGCCCCAGGGCAACCAGTACGCCTTTGACCGTCAATGCCTCAAAATTCGGGGTGAACAGGAAACTAACCGCCTCGCCGAAATGGCCGGTCGTCGTCGCATAACCAACCACCAGCAACAGCAACAGGAACAGCGCCGGCATCAGGATGGTGACTGCGCGCTCCAGGCCGCCTTTCAAGCCCCGGGAAACCACCAGCACCACCAGCGCCATGAACACCGTGTGCCAGGCCAACAGCTGAATCGGGCTGCCCAGCAGGCCACCGAACAGCTCGCCCACAGATTCTGCAGTACCACCGGTGAAATCGCCCATGGCCGCGTGGCCAATGTAGGAGGCCGCCCAGCCACCGATGACCGAGTAGAACGACAGAATGATAAATGCAGCCAGCATGCCGACAATGGCCGAGACTCGCCAGGCCGGCGACGCCAGGTTGCGCTCCGCCACCAGCCGAAAACTGGTAATGGGGTTATGACGACCATTCCGGCCGATAAACACTTCCGCCATCATGATAGGAATACCGATGATGGCAATACAGAGCAGGTACACCAGAACGAAGGCACCACCGCCGTTCTCGCCGGTGACATAGGGGAACTTCCAGATATTACCGAGACCAACCGCGGAACCGGTGGCTGCCAGAATAAACGCGAACTTGGAAGACCAGAGTCCGCGAGCCCCGTTCCCGCTGTCTGCTGCGGAGTTGGACTGAGTCATGTGTTTGCTTCCTGTGCTTTTGGCTGAGGAAAATACGAATTGTCAGATCGCCCGGCACACGGCGTGCGGGCTATTGGGGCGGGATTCTGCCAGCACTGGCGGCATGATGCCAGTGCTGAGGGGCGAGCGCCGGGACAATTCATTGTTCCCGGCGCGGCCCGGGAATGCTAATCAGCGGGTTTTACTGACAAATCGGACAATCAGGTCTTTCGGACCGCCTGCCACCTAGACACAAAAATCTTTAACTACCTCGTGTATGCGTACCGTCGACTACCGGGTCCATTGGCCCGATAAAATTTAACGGCGACAGCTTAGTTATATATATATATCAATGAAATAGCGAATGGGTTACGCCGTGTCCTATTCGTGTAACGACAACAGGCCACGGCGCTTTAGAAAAAATTCAGGGAACTCAGGAGGATGCAGCCAGCTTTGCCCTGGGGTGATAGCGAGCATTCACCCACAAAGAGAATCCGATCACCACACCACCAACGGCCAGGCGCAGCAGATCTGCATCACGATTCCAGATCAGCAGATTGACCAGCAAGCCAGCCGGTACGAGGGCATTGTTCATCACCGCCAGGGTGCCTGCATCGACCTTGCAGGCACCGCGATTCCACAGGTACAGCCCCAGACCGGACGCCGCCAGGCCCAGCCAGCCAAGAATGCCCCACTGCAACGGTGTTGAGGGCAACTTGTCCGGGTTACCAAAAATCAGGAACGAGGGTAGCGCGATAACCAGTGCGCCCATGAAGAAGTAACCGAAAGTGCGATACCCAGGCAGCGCCAGAGGGTAACGTTGCATCACGTGCTTGTAGCCAACCTGGCCGGCAGCGAAGGTAAAGTTGGCCACCTGCAGCAGCAGGAACCCGGTGATGAAATCCTCACTGAGGCCATCGTACCGGATGATGCCGGCACCGAGTGTGGCAATGGCCGCAGCCAGCAACGCCACCGGTGAAAACCGGCGGGCCAGGGCATCATCCACCAGAGTCACGTACAGAGGCGTAAAAATCGTGAACAGCAGAACTTCCGGTACCGTCAGGTAACTGAACGAGCGATACAGGCACAGATAGGTGATGCCGAACTGCAGCATACCAGTCACCAGGATGCCCAGCTTCATACCGGAGGGAACACCGCGCCAGCGGGTAAACGGCAGGAACACCAGGGCTGCCAGCAAGACCCGGCTCAATACCGCGAAGTCGCTGTCTACACGGCCAGCCAGGAACTCGCCGATCAGGCTGAACGAAAAGGCCCAGAGCACGGTTACCAGAACCAGTAAGACCATTGATTGCATCACCCCTGTTGTATGCCGGGCGCCTACTTTACTGCTTTACGGTGGGTTTTGCAGCGGTGGCAAGCGGGGAAACCCCTATAAGCGGGAGTCTGCTGGTTGAGGTACCATGGCCGGTCCTGCACGAGTGCCACGTTACTATCCCGGAAAGACCAGAGCGCCATGGACGAAACCCATCAGCCATTACCCGAAGCCCGCCAGCCGCTGATTCAGCGCACGCTGGCCGAGTGGAAAACCCTGGCTATTCTGGGCGGCCCGATTCTGATTGCCCAGGTGGCGCAGATGGCCAATGGTGTGATCGATACCGTGATGGCCGGCCACGCCAGTGCCGAAGATCTCGCGGCCGTGGGTATCGGCAGCAGCCTGTGGATGCCCCTTTTCCTGTTCTTCATGGGCATGCTCGGCGCCTTGCAGCCGATTATTTCCGGCTACAACGGTGCCCGTACCACCCACAAGATCATGCCCGCCACCTGGCAGGGCATCTACATTGCGGCGGCCGGCACGGTGGTAATGGCGCTGTTGCTGACCAATGTCCACCCCGTCCTGGCCCTGCTGAAACTCGACCCGCACACCGCCGGCATCACCCAGGGTTATCTGGACGCCTTTGCCTGGGGCATTCCCGCCCTGCTGCTGATTAACGCCCTCCGGGGACTGACCGATGGCCTGGGTCATACCCGGGTCATCATGGCGTTTTCCGTGCTCAGCACCCTGATTAATTTGCCTCTGAACTACATCTTCATTTACGGCAAACTCGGGCTTCCCGCCATGGGTGGCATCGGCTGTGGCTGGGCCACATCCATCTCCAACGGTGTCGCTGCCATCGCCATGCTGATCTACCTGAACCGCAGCGAGACCTTCCGCCAGTTTCATCTGATTGCCGATTGGGTGAAGCCCGACTGGGCCGGCATTCGCTACATCCTGCGCATCGGCGTGCCCATCGGCTTCACCATCTTCGTGGAAGCCAGCATGTTTGCGGTAATTGCACTGTTCCTGGCGCCGCTGGGGCCAGTGGTGGTCGCCGGGCATCAGATTGCCCTGAATGTGGTGTCGCTGCTGTTCATGCTGCCACTGAGCATCGGCATGGCGCTGACCCTGCGGGTCAGCTTTCTGGTGGGTGCGAGGGCCCCGGATTCCGCCCGGCTGATCTCCCGCAGTTCGCTGATTCTGGCCTCGGCCATCGCGCTGCTGTTTGCCACTCTGCTGTTCGTATTCTCCGGCGCCATTGCCAGCCTGTATTCCGGCGATGCTGAGGTTCAGGCGGTCACCATTCGGCTGCTCACCTTCGCCGCCATGTTCCAGATTGCCGATGTTATCCAGGTAACCTGTATCAGCGCCCTGCGCGGCTACAAGGACACGCGCATTCCCATGTTCATCATGCTGTTTTCATTCTGGGGAGTGGGCCTGCCGCTGGGATATGTGCTGACATTTACCGACTGGGTATGGCCGGCGCTGGGCGCTGCGGGTTTCTGGGTAGGACTGACGGCCGGGCTGACCTCCGCCAGCCTGTTACTCGGCTGGCGCCTGTTTCATTACCAGCCTTCCACACCCGTTGATGAAGACACTCAGCCTGCAGCCGTGGGAACCGGCTCTGGCATGGGCTGACCAATATCCTCGGCATAGACAATCCGGTCACGCCCGGTTTCCTTGGCGGTGTACAGCGCGTTATCGGCCCGCCGGGGTGTTTCATGTATTTTCGGAGCACCTGCTGAAGATTGTTCATCACCGCACGCAGATTCACGCCATCAACGCCTGGCAGCAGCAATACAAATTCCTCACCGCCATATCGGAACAACTGATCGGAACGGCGGGTATTGCTCTCCAGCAGGGCCACCAGCTCGGTGAGCACATCGTCGCCCACGCCGTGGCCATATTCGTCATTGATCTTCTTGAAGTGATCAAGGTCCAGCAACACCAGAGCGTAGGGCAGGCCGGAACGCTCGGCATTGGCAGCGGCCACATCCAGCTCTTCATCCATGGAACGGCGGTTCTTTACGCCGGTCAGCGGGTCAATGGTGGCCAGTTGCTCCAGGCGCCTGCGCTGGCTGTGGTTGCGATGAGCAAAGACATAAGCGCAGGCACTGACCACAACGGCGGTCGAAGAAAACGACCACATCTGCTCCTGGCTACTGAATGCCAGCCCCACCACCATCATCGCCAGGATAGCGGACAGGTTGATACCCACGGCGATTCTCGGACCAACCAGGAAGAAAGAAGTGACCAGGCAGGGGTACAACCAGAATAACCCCGGATCACCCACGATGCTGCCCACTACCACAGCACCGTAGGATGAAATAATTGCCATGACCAGGCCCGTCCTGCGGGTATCTCCCGTTAACCAGGCATAAGCCATACTCGTCGCAATGCCGCCCAGGATCGCGCTATCCACCACACCCGCCAACAGGTTTCCCTGCATAAACCGCAGCACCGCAAACGGCGTGATGCCCACCAGCCCGCTGATGCCCAGCAAGGTAATGATGGATAAACGAAAATCGTTTTTCAGACGGTGAAACATGCAGCTCTGGATCCGACAAAAGTCTTATTTAGCATCCAAGAATAGCGCAAGCTTCTCAAACGGTCGTTCCAGGGCAACGATTCTTAACAAATCTACCACCAAAGGCGACATAACGTGACCTGCATCACGCTTTGCTTTTCTCTAATATTCCAATGTAATCCACTTTATAATCGTCCAGGCAACGATCATTAGCTTCAAACCTATTGGCCAGCCATACTATCGCGTACCGCCGGCAGAACCAGGAACATTGTGTCTAACTCACTGATAAGAATAGCCCCCGGGGCACTGACTATTGGCAAACCCCTGCCCTGGGACGTTTTCGACGCAGAAGGCAATATTCTTCTGCGCCAGGGCTATGTGATTCAGACCAACAGCCAGCTCGAGCAGCTGTTTGAAAGAGGGCGCTTCAAGCCCCGGAAGATCGAGCGACCGAAAGAGGAAACCTTTGAAGACCTGCGCCAGCGGAATCCGTTTGCAGAATACGGAGACTTGCTGACCACGCTGGAAGTCACACTTAACGCCATTACCTCGGAAGATCCCACCGCCCAGAAACGCCTGCTGGGTCTGTGTCGAATGCTGGATAAAACCTGCCAGGAGGCACCCGACGCCAGCCTGGCACTGGTGCACCTGTATTCCATCAGCCCCACCATCCATGAACAGATCCTGTTCTACGGCATCCTGTGCCATTCTATCGCACGCCAGTTCGGGCTGGAGGAAAAGCGGGCAACTGTGCTCACCGCCGCCGCGCTCACCGCCAACCTCGCGCTGGTGCCTGTGGCAGACCAACTCAACGCCTCCAATACGGTGTTGACCGATGATCAGCGGGCGGTCATTCGCAAGCACCCAGCCCGAAGCATTCAGGCGCTGACGTCGGCCGGCATCAATAACAAGCTGCTGCTACGTATCATTGCCCAACACCACGAACAGGCCGATGGCTCGGGGTACCCTGAAGGGCTCAGCGGTAGCGATATCCTTCCGGAAGCAGAAATCCTGGCCCTGGCCGAGCGCTATGTGGCGATGATCACCAAGCGCGCTTACCGTAACCGGATGAATATCACTGAGGCCCGCAAGCTCATCGCCACCCTGGCGGACGGCAAGTTCCGGCCGGCGATTCCACGCTCATTGCTACAGATACTTGGCGATCATCCGCCGGGCATGCTGGTCCGGCTGGTCAACAATGAGGTTGGTGTGGTCACCCGCCGGGCGGATCGTACCCGGGGACCTTTCGTGAAGGCGATATTCGGCCCCCGAGGCAATCGCTACAGCGGCACCTTTGAGCGCGATACCAGCCTGCTGGAATACAACATTCGAGCGCCGGAAGAGCCCGAGATCATGCCAACCATGGATTTCAGCATGCTCTGGGGCTTCCGCTCCTGACTCAGATCAGCCCCAGCGCCCGGGCATGATGGTTCAAGTGATCGTCAATGAACGAGGCGATAAAGAAGTAGCTGTGGTCATAGCCCCGATGCATACGCAGGTTCAGGTGATGATGAAACTTCTCACACACATCGGCCAGGGCATCCGGATTCAGCTGGCTGTCCAGAAACTCATCGGCCGTACCCTGGTCCACCAGTAGCGGCAGCCGTTCCTTTGCCGTCGGAATCAACATGGTGGCATCCCAGGCTTCCCACGCCGATTGATCGTCACCCAGGTATCCGCTAAACGCCTTCTGGCCCCAGGGGCAGGCCATGGGGTTGGCAATTGGAGCAAAGGCCGATACCGACTTGTAATACCCCGGGTTCTTCAAAGCCGCAATCAGAGCCCCGTGCCCTCCCATGGAATGGCCACTGACCGAACGTTCGCCGTTCAGCGGCAACTCGTTTTCCACCAGCTGCGGCAGCTCCTTGACCACATAATCATACATCCGGTAATGCGGCGCCCAGGGCTGCTGGGTCGCGTTCACATAGAAACCGGCTCCGGAGCCAAAATCATAGCTGTCATCCTCGCCGGGCAGATTCACGCCTCGGGGACTGGTATCCGGGCAGACAATGGCCAGGCCCAGCTTTGCAGCGAGTTTCTGGGCGCCGGCTTTCTGCATGAAATTCTGATCGGTGCAGGTGAGGCCCGACAACCAGTACAGCACCGGCACCTCTTTGGCCCGAGCACCCAGCGCCGCAGGAGGAAGAAACACCGCAAATTCCATGTCGCACTCCAGGGTAGCGGAGGTATGGCGATAGCGGCGGTGTTCCCCGTCGAAACAGACGTTGGTGGATAACAGGTCCATAGATCCCCCCGGAGTTAAAGATGTGGTTAGCGATCAGTCCTCAGCCCCGGCATAGCTGGGTTTGTCGATACTGAAACCGGACTTGGCAAATTCCGCCAGAATGGCAGTACGCGTTACGATACCAACCAGTTTGCCATGATCAACCACCGGGTACACTTTTGGCTTACCGGCTCCCAGATTCTGGGCCAGATCCACCACCGACATCTCCGGCGATACCGTCATCGGCTGCCGGAACATCACGTCATCCACAATGGGATCACCTTCGTGGTGGTAGTTGCTGACCAGCAGCGAGTGTATACAGTCCTGCTCCGAGACAAAGCCCAGCACACGGCGATGATCATCCACCACCGGCAAACCGGTAACATGATTGGCCAGAAGGGCTTTCACCACCCTGGTGACCGGCGTACCACAGCGTATCGGTTCAATGTGGTTCCACATCACTTCAGATATTTTCAATGAGCGCATCGACAACTTCCTTTCAGACAGAATAACGGTGCCCGATTGAGCACTTCCATACCCTAAACATAGGCAAAGCACACAGAAATGAAAAACCGGCGTTATGAAAACGGTTTACATCGGATAATTGTCGACTAAACTCAATGGGTTATGCCCTTTCAGGGCTCAATAATCCTGATTCATCCGTGGTAAACAGTGGGAGAACCCATGGAAGCCATTTCCAATTTTGTAAGTGAAATCAACGGACTGGTATGGGGCCCTCCCATGCTGGTGATGATTCTGGGCGTCGGCCTGTTTCTGAGTATTGGCCTGAAATTGATGCCGATCATGAAACTGGGCGCCGGTTTCCGCCTGATGTGGAGCGGCCGGGCCCGCGGTGACGAGGATGACGGCGATATTCCCCCGTTCCAGGCCCTGATGACCGCACTGTCTGCCACCGTGGGTACCGGTAACATTGCCGGTGTTGCCACCGCAGTCTTCCTCGGCGGCCCCGGTGCGCTGTTCTGGATGTGGCTCACAGCCCTGGTGGGCATGGCCACCAAATATTCAGAAGCCGTTCTGGCGGTTCGCTTCCGGGAAGTGGACGAGCGCGGCAACCACGTGGGCGGCCCCATGTATTACATCCGTAACGGCCTCGGCAGCAAGTGGGCCTGGCTAGGCATCCTGTTTGCGGTGTTTGCCTCTGTGGCCGCCTTTGGCATCGGTAACACGGTTCAGGCCAACTCCGTCGCCGATGTGCTGGAAACCAATTTTGGCCTGCCCCACTGGGTAACCGGTGTGATCCTGATGGTACTGGTGGGCATGGTACTGATTGGCGGTATCAAGCGTATCGGCCAGGTAGCCAGTGCGCTGGTGCCGTTTATGGCTGTGTCCTATGTGCTGATTGGCCTGATCGTACTGGCCATTAACGCCAACCAGATTCCGGAAGCCATCAGCATGGTATTCAGCTATGCCTTCAGCCCGGCTGCAGCCGAGGGCGGGTTTGCCGGTGCTGCGGTCTGGGCAGCCATCCGCTTTGGTGTGGCCCGGGGCATCTTCTCTAACGAAGCAGGTCTCGGCTCTGCCCCCATCGCCCACGCGGCAGCGCAAACCAAGAACCCGGTCAAGCAGGGCATGGTGGCCATGCTGGGCACCTTCATCGACACCATCATTGTCTGTTCCATCACTGGTCTGGTGATCATCACCTCCGGTGCCTGGACGTCCGGTGAAACCGGTGCCGCACTCACGTCCCTGGCCTTTGAAACCGGCCTGCCGGGCTTTGGTAACTACGTGGTGGCGATTGCCCTGGCGATCTTCGCGTTCACCACCATCATTGGCTGGTCTTTCTACGGCGAGCGCTGTATTGAATTCCTGTTCGGTGTGAAGGCCATTCTGCCTTACCGGGTACTGTGGATTGTGGCCATTCCGGTGGGCGCCACCATCAACCTGGGCTTTATCTGGCTGGTGGCCGACACCCTGAACGCCATGATGGCACTGCCCAACCTGATCGCCCTGCTGCTGTTGAGCCCGGTAGTGTTCCGACTGACCAGGGAGCACTTCGAGAAGCAGAAGGCTCTGGGCGTGGAGTAATACCCTGTCTATGCAAGACGCTCACAAGGATGTGAGCGATCCGTTGGATGCGCCAGATCAAGCCCCCCTTGTAACTGGCGCATCCATCACCACAGTTACTCGTATACACTGATCAGACAACAACGGCGGGCAACGCCGGCGCAATACACGAATTTGCCAACAACCGTGTCGAAGGAGAGTAAGTATGAGTCTGCGTCTTGGAGATACTGCACCCGATTTTGAACAGGATTCCACCGAGGGCCGCATTCGCTTTCACGAGTGGCTAGGCAATAGCTGGGGCGTGCTGTTTTCCCACCCGGCCGACTTCACCCCGGTGTGCACCACCGAGCTGGGCCTGACTGCCAAGCTCAAAGACGAGTTTGCCAAGCGTAACGTCAAGGCCATTGCCTTGAGTGTCGACCCGGTCGATTCTCACCACGACTGGATCAAAGACATCAACGAAACTCAGGGCTGCACGGTCAACTTCCCGATCATTGCAGACCACGACCGCCAGGTGTCCGAGAAGTACGACATGATCCACCCGAACGCCAACGACAGCCTGACCGTGCGTTCGCTGTTTATCATCGACCCGAACAAGAAGGTTCGACTGATCATCACCTACCCGGCATCCACCGGTCGTAACTTCAATGAAGTGCTGCGGGTAATCGATTCCCTGCAACTGACCGACGAACACCGCGTGGCCACACCCGGCAACTGGGAGAGTGGCAGTGATGTGGTGATTGTGCCGTCCCTGCAGGATGAAGATGAGATCAAAAAGCGCTTCCCGAAAGGCTACAAAGCCGTGAAGTCCTACCTGCGGATGACACCAGACCCACGCGCTAACTGGAGTGGTGACTGATCCACTCTGTTGCGTTGAAGTTATCCGAGGGCAGGTTCAAACCTGCCCTCTTCACCGGCACTTACCAATGTGCCGGTACCTGCCCTTCCCGAATCCTCTGAGGATGATCTCCGACATCGACCCGCGCCAATTCAGTCGCAGTATCGATATCAATCACTGACATCTGGTCGGTACCACTCCAGGAGACGTAACAACGGTCGCCCGCTTCATTGGTCGTTACCCAATAAGGCTTCTCGCCGAGGCCAGTCAGTAACTGATAATCAAACGTTTCGCGGTCCACGATCGCCAGGTAATCACTCATCGTACCTGCCACACACAGAGCATCTCCGTCGCCATTCATGGCAATGCCGTGGTGAGCCGAATCATTGATGTAGAGTTCCCGGGGCAGGTCCGGCACAAGATTGGGTAACTCGGCCAATCGGGTGACCACGCCTTCTTCCATGTCGTACTCCACAAAGCCGTGCAGGAACGACAACTGAAAATAGAAGAAACGTTCATCCGGAGTATGAGCCATGGGCCGGATGGCCGGGCTCAGCTTGCCCAGGCCGGCCGCCTTCAGCTTATCGGCAAAATCGAACTGTTCAATGATCTCCAGTGAGTTGGCATCCACCACCTGAAAGCGGCGCTCACCCTTGGTGAAATCCAACAGATTCTTGTCCAGCGGTGTGAATACATGGCCAATGCTGGCGTGGTAGATCTTGCTGCCATCCCGGGAATAGACATTCTCATGGGGAGAATTCCCGGTGGGGAAGCGACCAATCTCGTTCCCGGTATTCACATCCAACACGTGAACCACATTGCCGGTAGAGGCCGAAACTGCGACCCGGTTACCATCCGGTGACAGAGCCATGTGGTCGGAACGGTAGCCCTCTACCTGAAAACGCCAGGCGATTTTCCCGGTCCCGGTCTCAATGGCAACCACATCGGCAAAACTCGGACGGGAGACAATCAGCAGCCGGCCATCCGGGGAGCTGTACATATCGTCCACATACTGATCGTTACCTTCGCCAATCAGGTAACGTACCGCTTTGAAGAACACCAGTCGTATCGGGTTGAAGAGAATTTCAGTCATACGCTGGCGCTTGTCGGGGATGCCATTGATGCGCCCCAGGCTGGTATAGGTCTCGGCATCAATCACATCGATCATGCCTTCCCAGTTATTGCCAACAAAAATGACATCACGTGTGTTCTCCTGGGCCAGTGCTGGTGTACCGGCCAGCGCAAGAGACGACGCAAGCAGCAATGTCTGAATACCGCGGCGGGCACGAGACTGTTTCATTCGTATCATGGTGAGTTCTCCGAACTATTGTTTTTGCTATTTATCAACTCGGCGAACACTTGTACCTTTTTTGACCAATCGCGCACATGACGCAAGCGACAGCAACTGCGTCATTTCGGTCAATTCCAGGTATAAAAAAAGGACAGGTTTTACCCTGTCCTTTCGTGAGTGAGGCCTAACTGCCGGTATCAGAACGCCGGAACAACCGCACCCTCATACTTCTCCTTGATAAAGTCTTTCACCGCATCGGATTTCAAGGCATTGGCCAGCTTCTGCATGGCTTCGCTGTCCTTGTTGTCCGGACGGGCGACCAGAATGTTCACGTAAGGAGATTCGGAGCCTTCAATCACCAGAGCATCTTCAGACGGGTTCAGGCCCGCTTCCAGCGCGTAGTTGGTGTTGATCAGCGCCAGGTCCACCTGGTTCAGGATACGCGGCAGGGTCGCCGCTTCCAGTTCCTTGAAGTCCAGGTCTTTGGGGTTGTCGGCAATATCACGCGGGGTCGCAGTGATCTTGCTTTCGTCCTTCAGGGTAATCAAGCCCGCTTTCTGCAGCAACAGCAGAGCACGGCCACCATTGGTGGGGTCGTTGGGGATGGCCACAACCGCACCTTCTTTCAGCTCGTCCAGAGACTCGATCTTGCTGGAGTAGGCGCCGAACGGCTCCACGTGAACGCCGGTCACAGTCACCAGATTGGTGCCACGGCCGTCGTTGAACTCATCCAGGTACGGCTGGTGCTGGAAGAAGTTGGCATCCATACGCTTCTGATCAACCTGGATGTTGGGTTGCACGTAGTCGGTGAACACCTTCACATCCAGCTCCACACCCTGTTCCGCCAGGGCCGGCTTCACGAATTCCAGCAGCTCGGCGTGGGGTACCGGAGTCGCGGCCACGGACAGTTGTTCTGCCGAAGCAGCGGTCGAGAAGGTTGCAACAGCGGCCAGAGCCACCAGAGTTTTCTTCAGGTTCATAACAAATCTCCTGCGTTAATTATTTACGGCTGAAATACAGAACCAGGCGATCGCCCGCCATCTGCAACACCTGCACAAAGATCACCAGCAGGGCCACAGTAATCACCATGACGTCGGTCTGGAACCGCTGGTAACCGAACCGGATCGCCAGGTCGCCAAGGCCGCCGCCACCAATAACGCCAGACATGGCTGCGTAAGACACCAGAGTAATGGCCGTTACCGTAATGCCCGCGATAATGCCGGGAAGTGCCTCCGGCAGCAAGGCACCAAAGATGATTTGCCGAACATTCGCACCCATGGCCTGGGTTGCTTCAATAATGCCCCGGTCCACCTCCCGCAAGGAGGTTTCCACCAGGCGGGCAAAGAACGGAGCACCACCGGCCACCAACGGGGGAATCGCGCCGGCCACCCCCAGGGAGGTGCCGATCAGCATTACCGTGAACGGGATCATCACAATCAGCAGGATGATGAAGGGCACAGAGCGCAGCACGTTCACAATAAACGACAGGATGGCGTAGGCCACCGGCTGTTCCAGCAACTGACGCTTGCCGGTCAGGAACAACAGCACACCTATGGGCAAGCCAATCAATACGCTGAACAACAGCGACATGCCCACCATCACCAGGGTATCCCAACTGGCCCAGCCAATTTCGGCCCAGTCCACGTTCCCCATAAGGCTTTCCATCAAGGCTTCCATCAGCGCACCACCTCCACATGAACTTCAGCGGCTTCCAGCGCTTTCATGGCGACCTCCAGATCGCCGCCCACCAACGACAGGGTCAACTGGCCGTAGGGCGTGTCCTTGATGTGATCAATCCTGCCCGAGAGAATACTGAAATCCACACCGGATTCCCGGGCAACACTACCAAGCAACGGTTTGTACGTGGATTCCCCCTTGAACGTCAGTCGCAGAATACGACCCTCGGCTTTCTGCAGATCTTCCTGCAACTCATCGCGATCGACGTTTTCGCTTTCGAACACAAAATCCCGGGTGGTCGGGTGCTGGGGGTGCAGAAAGACTTCACTGACCGGCCCCATTTCCACCACACGGCCGGCATCCATCACCGCCACCCGGTCACAGACACGGCGCACCACATCCATCTCGTGGGTAATCAGCACAATAGTCAGGCCCAGTTCCTTGTTGATGTCCGCCAGCAGCTTTAGTACCGACTGGGTGGTTTGTGGGTCCAGGGCGCTGGTGGCTTCATCGCACAGCAAAATAGTCGGTCTGCAGGCCAGAGCGCGGGCAATGCCTACCCGCTGTTTCTGCCCGCCGGATAACTGAGACGGATATTTGTTGGCATGATCGCTCAGGCTCACCCGTGCCAGCAGCTCATCCACCCGACTGCGAATTTCAGCCTTGGAATAAATGCCCGCCAGCTTCATCGGGAAGGCAATATTGTCAGCCACCGTCTTGGACGACAGCAGATTGAAATGCTGGAAAATCATGCCCACTTTGCGTCGGAAGGCCCGCAACTCTGCGGCGCTGTAGCGGGTGATGTCCTCGTCGTCGATCAGGATGCGACCGCCGGTGGAGGGTTCCAGTTTGTTGATCAGTCGGACAAGGGTCGATTTGCCCGCGCCGGAGTGGCCGACGATGCCGAACACCTCACCGGTCTCGATGGTCATACTGGTGGGATGCAGCGCGGGGATCGCCCGGCCAGCCACCTGGTACGACTTTTCTACCTGGTCAAATACAATCACGATCAGTGCCTTGCAGATGCGTCGTTAAAACCGGCGATTATAGCCTATTCAGGGGGCAAACCCGAATCCCGCCCGGTGGCCGGCAGGTGGGTAGTTGCCCTTACACCAAAAGGTACCTGACAGACCCGCACCCAGGTCAGCACGGTCAGCCGGGCCATCACGCTGATCGGCTTTGATGCCGTGAAGTCCATGGCGATTTCGTCTCTGATTGTCGATTCCCTGCTTAAACGCAATGATCGCCCCCACATGCTGCGATGCCTGGCCAGGGCGATTCACGCCACGGTACAGGCCCGCTGCCTGATGCTCAAACGTACCGAGCACGCCCTTGAAGAAGTCTTTATCGGCGCTTTGCTGATGAACATCGGCGAGACACCCGCCGCCATCCGTGACCAGCTCAAGGTGAATGCCTAGGAGGCCACCAAAGTGGCGGTTTCTCTCGGCATCCCGCAAGTGACGGCCCTGCTGCCGGGCAACCAGGAGTCAGCCCCCGATGCCCAGGCCCCGGCCATGGACTCCGATCTGCAACTGCAGATTCTGCGGGAGCTGACCCAGACCCTGGCGGAAAAACCGGACATCAATGAGGTCTGCCAGTTAGTGATTGAGGGGATTCACCGGGCCATCGGCATGCAGCGCGTAGCCCTGTTGATGACCGACCGCTCCGGCGAACTACTGGTACCGCGCAAGGTAGGTGGCCGCGGCACCGAAGAATGGCGTGAGCACTTCATCATCAAGAAAGATGGCACCGGCCCGCTCGGGTCACTGCTACCCCATGGCCCCTGCGCCGTCTATGAACCGCGAAAGCAGACCGAAGGGGTGCCCTACGATCGCTGGCTGGGGAAAGTACCGGCGCTGACAGGTTCGCTGAAAGCCAAGGGCCGGTTGGTAGGTTTGTTCTACGCGGACAATGCGGCAGCAGGCTATGTGCCATCAGAACAACAATTGGCAGCGTTTGGCCACTTTATCCAGAACGCCCAGTTGTGTCTGACCCTGATGTCAGTACGCTGACATCAGGGTCAGCCTGGTACAAACACTAGTGCAGCGAGCGCATCTGCCTCGGATAGAGGGCCGCACTGACTTCCGGTTCTTCCAGCAGATCTGCCAGTTCCCGATCCACGTCGGTTTCCTCGCCCTCATCCGGCAGCGGCTCAAACAGGGTGCTCAGCCAGGAGGCCACGGACGGCGCGTTATCTCGGTCGTAGTCGGTAGACAGCGCCTTGATCCGGCGGAAGCCGATAATGCGTTGGTGACGCGGGTCGCGGATCTGCTCGAAACCCCGCCAGTAGATGCGATCACGGGTGTGAAGTTGGACGAACAGGGTATCGATGGGGCCATTATCGTCATCCCGGGCGTCGTCATCAGTCGCCGCCTGCTCAGGCTCGGGCTGGCCTTCGGCCGGTTTGCGGCGGATGGTGGTCCAGGCCGGATAGAGCACCGCAACTGCGTCGGCCTCCACATGTTCCCTGGCTGCTCTCAGAATAAGCCCCCAGCGAGCCTTGTCGGCATCAGTCTCCAGTGAGTTGATAGGAAGGTCGTAGCTCTGATCACTGGACAGGACGATCGCCATCATCGGGGCGTCCAGTTCCCCCATGGCTTCAGCCTGCGCTACGGATACCAGATCGTCGATTGCCATCGATTGGTTCATAAGATGCTCGCCTCCTCGATGCCATCAGGGTGGTCAGGAACCGGTGTCCCTGACTAACAGCATAGCCTGTTCCACATGGAAAGATAAACGTGGAGTTGGTCACCGCGGATCACAACCCCCGGAGAAGGTTTTTTCTTCGACCTCAGAAAGCATCCTCAAGGCGCTCGTAGTTGCTGAACCACGGATTCGCCTCTTCCAGTTGAGCAGCAACCTGCAGCAGGCGGTCTTCACCACCGTGGGCCGCCCCGAACTGCACCCCCACAGGCAGCCCGTCACGGGTCCAGTGCAGGGGTACCGACATCGCCGGCGTTCCCGTCAGGTTGGCCAGCTGGGTGAATGGCGTCCTGGCCAGGCTTTCCAGAGCCATCTGGTCCACCTGTCCACTCTTGTGCACCAACTTTCCGGCTTTCAGACCGAGCATCAGCCGGGCCACCAGTTTCAGGTGAGCCGGTGTGTCCATTTGCCCGATCCGGGCCGGTAACTGGCCGGTGGTGGGACACAGATAAAGATCAAAACGGTCGAAATAGGCCCCCAGAGCCCGGGCGAAATCGTTCCACTGCTGGCGCAGGCGAACATAGTCTGGCAGCGGCATGGTGCGCCCGAGCATGCCCAGCAGCCGGGTTTCCAGCTCAAAGTCCCGATCGATGGCGCCGAATTCGGTTTTCGCGCGCTCCATGAGGGCAGACACCTCACCGAAATAAAGCGCCAGGTAGCAACGGGCAAGGGCGAGTCCATCGAATTCCGGGCGGGCGTATTCTACGTTGTGGCCCAGGGATTCCAGCAGGCGGGCCGTTTCTTCGACTGCGGCGACACATTCCGGCGCTACCTCGGTGTCATAGGGTGACGAGGTAAATACGCCGATTTTGAGGCGGCCCGGTGACTGCTGCATCAGGTCCGCCCAGGGGGCCGATGGCTGTGGAATAGTAAACGGATCGCCACTGGCCGGGCCGGAAAGCACATCCAGCATCGCGGCGCTGTCCCGGACCGTGCGGGAAACCACATGATCGGTGGACGCTCCGGTCCAGGCCTCGCCAGCGTATGGGCCAACCGAAATCCGGCCCCGGGACGGCTTCAGCCCGAACAAGCCATTGTAGGCGGCCGGAATACGAATGGAGCCACCGCCATCGTTGGCACCGGCCATGGGCACAATGCCGGCCGCGACCGCAGCGCCGGAACCGCCACTGGAGCCGCCCGGCGTGCGCTCGGTATCCCAGGGGTTACGGCTGGCGCCCCACAACGCCGATTCGGTCACGGCCTTGAGGCCAAATTCCGGGGTTGCCGTGCGGCCAAGAAAAACCAGCCCTGCCTCCCGGGCACGGCGCACAAACTGGGAATCCCGCGTAGCGACGTTCTTCAGCAGAGCCCGGCTGCCGTAGGTACAGGGATGCCCGGCCTGTTCCTGTGCCAGATCCTTGAGCAACAAGGGCACCCCGGCGAAGGGGCCCTCTGCAGGAAAATCCTGATCCATGGCCTCCGCAAACTGCGGGTGGCAGACGGCATTCAGGCGCGGGTTCACGGCGCTGGCACGGTCGATAGCGGCCTCGGTCACTTCCCGGGAGGTGACTTCACCCCGGCGAATCAGATCGGCCAGGGCCGTGGCATCGTAACGGAGATATTCGGACGGTTTCATTGGCAACCCTGCTTGTTGTTCTTCGGCGAAAGTCCCCTGGACATTCCCGCTATAAACCGGAAACTCAGGAGCTTACGCCAATACCAGAGTGAGTTCCATGAGCCTGATCGTGTTTCCGGAAGCCCTGAGCACCAGCGTGATTGTGTTCCTGCTGATGGCTTCAGCGGTTACCTCCATGATAACCGCCACCCTGGGCGCCGGCGGCGGTGTCCTGCTGCTGGTACTGATGGCATCCTGGCTGCCACCGGCGGCGATCATTCCTGTTCACGGCATGATTCAGCTCGGTTCAAACAGTGGCCGGGCCGTACTGACCCGGCATCATATTGACTGGAAAGTGATTGCCGCCTTCGCCCCCGGCGTGCTGGCCGGTGCCGGACTGGGTGCCTGGTTGCTGGTCGATCTGCCGGCTCATCTGTGGCAACTGAGCATTGCCCTGTTCGTGCTTTACCTGTGCTGGGGCCCCGGATTGCCCAAGGCCTCTTTTGGCCCGTTCGGCGTATTTATCGCCTCTGCCATCACCAGCTTCGTGAGCCTGTTCGTGGGCGCTACCGGACCCCTCGTAGCGGCGTTTATCAAGCAGATTCACACCGACCGCTTCCGCACCGTCGCCACCTTTGGCACCGCCATGACCCTGCAGCACGCCCCCAAGGCCCTGGTATTCGGCGTGGCCGGTTTTGTGTTTTCGGAGTGGCTGCTCTTTATTCTGGCCATGATCGCCTGCGGCTTTGCCGGCACCTGGCTTGGATTNNCTGTGGCAACTGAGCATTGCCCTGTTCGTGCTTTACCTGTGCTGGGGCCCCGGATTGCCCAAGGCCTCTTTTGGCCCGTTCGGCGTGTTTATCGCTTCTGCCATTACCAGTTTCGTGAGTCTGTTCGTGGGCGCTACCGGCCCCCTGGTGGC
>NZ_DIHV01000081.1:0-2947 GCF_002420325.1 Marinobacter sp. UBA5687 | reverse complement strand
CTTTGCCGGCACCTGGCTTGGATTGCACCTGCTTAAATCCATCAATAACCGGTGGTTCCACACCGCCTTCAATCTGGTGCTTACCTTGCTGGCGTTCCGCTTGCTCTGGCAGGCGGCCGGCTCTGCCGGCTGGCTTGGTTAACGTCGTTCGCCTTCTTCCGGCAACGGAATCGACACTACGCAGTTCCGACCCCGGGATTTGGCGATGTAGCAGCCTTCATCAGCCCGTGCCATCACCTCTTTCGGGCCGTTGTCGTGAGCTGAAACCGGCGTCAGGCCAATGCAGACGGTGACGCCAAACTGACGACCGTCGTGTTCGATCTTCAACGCCTGTACCTTTGCCCGGATACTTTCAGCCAGGGTTTCGGCACGCGCCATACCACAGGCTGGCAACAGAATGGCGAACTCATCACCGCCAAGTCGGGCTACCGTATCCGACTGACGCACGGCCTGTTTGAACACCTCCGCCAGCCGCTTCAACAGATCATCGCCAACCAGGTGACCACCTTCATCGTTGACGGGTTTGAAGTGGTCCAGGTCGATCATCATCAGTACCGCAGGCACCGGTTGCCCGGGCGCATCCGCCAGCGCCTTGAGCAATGAGGCGGTGAACGCCCGCCGATTCAGCAACTGGGTCAGTGCATCGTGGGTGGCCTCCCAGGACAATCGCTCTTCTTCCCGCCGACGTTCGCTGTCATCCCTGAGTACAAACACCAGCCGTTCCTGCCGCTCTCCTTTGCGCATATGCAGCATGGTCAGATCGATGTCGTAGATCCGTCCAGCCAGGTTTTCCAGGGTTACGTAGCGATTGTCGATTTCGTCTCCGGCCAGAAAGGTGTCGTAAACCAGTTCTTCATTGTCGTGGCGGATGGTGACGGATTCGAAAAAGTTATGGCCCACACAGTCATCTTCCAGCGCCAGAAAACTGCAGGCGGCGCCGTTGGCGTAGCGGATAGCGCCTTCGGTATCTACCATCAGCACCCCTTCCTGGAGCACATCGAGAATCGAATCCGCCCGCTGCTGTTCCTCGCGAATGGCCCGTTCAAAGCGCATTTCCTGAGTCACATCCCGGACGGCAGTAATGGTACCAATGGCCTGGTCCGGCAGGTCGATCACCGAGGTGATGACATCCACCCAGACATAACCGGGCAGACGATGGGTTAGCAACCGTAGCCGGCTCCTGAAAAAGCTGCGGCGTACCAGAACATTGCGCCACCCTTTCATGGCCTTGTCCCGGTCTTCGCTGGCGACGGTTTCAATCAGGTAGCGATGGCGGAGCCAGTCCTCGGGGCGACCGACAATATCCAGAAACGCCGGGTTCACGAACTCTATACGGCCCAGGATATCAGTGTGTACGATGCCGATCGGTGCATTGCTAGTGAGGGACCGGAAGAAGGCCTCGCGTTCGGCCAGTGACCGGAAAATCTCATCCCGTTCCTGCCGCACCTGGTTGAAGACTTTGGCAACGTTGCGGATCTCCGACCCGCCCACCTCGGAAACAGGCTCCTCCCGCTCACCAGTGTGCCGCTGATATATCTGGACCCCGAGATTGCGCAACGGCGCCAACAACCGGTAGAAGATCCAGAAAGCCAGAGGCGCCAGTATTGATACTACCGCCAGCAACGCCCAGCTGAAGCCACCGGTCATCCTCAGTGCCGGAGCAAAGGCCTCACGCTCGGGCCAGACAGCGGCCACAAACCATGGCACCAGCGCCATTTGCGCATAGCCGGTTATGGTCCCGGTTTTCCGGCCCGGATGATCGTGGGATGTGCCCTCGAAACCGGACATCGCCTGCAGTAAAGAGGGGGACGATTTGCTTACGGGCACCATCACCTCTCCCGACAGACCATCAGCAAGCACGATGCCGTTTTGCGTTATCAGGCGCAGATAGCCGGTCTGGCCCACCCGGACACTGGCAAATTCACTCATGAAATTGTCGCCCTGCAGCAGAATCAGCCCGCCAATCATGCCGATGAATCGCTGGTTTGCATCAAACAGGGGCGCGGCCACCATAACGCCGGGCTGCTCATCAATTACGGTAATGTAGGGAGCGCTGATAATGGGCGACATCCGGCTGACCAGATCGGTGAAGTAGGGGCGCTGCGAGGCATTGAAACCGGGTACGTAATACGACGCTGGGGAAGCTGCCAGTAACCGACCATCGGCATCGAGAATAAAGGTGGCATCGAAAAGCTGGAGCAGGGCATCCTGATTACGCAGCAGGACCCGGGCCCGGTTTTCCAGCACGATCTCGGTAGAGGGGAAGCCTTCGGCCACCAATGTCAGTACATCCAGTCTTTCCGACAGCTTCAGATCCAGTTCCCTGGCGACCATTCCGGCAATGGTTTCCACTTGACCATACGCCATGTCCTCCAGCTCGGCCCGACTGAGCAGCCACCCGATGGCCGCAATGACAACCGCGGATGTCGCCACAAACACCACCACCAAAGCGACCGCTCGGTTGACCAGGCTGCCGAACCATTTTCTGACCAAATTAATAACTCCCGTTGCTCAGGCTCAGGAGGCCCGTCATGGATACCAATTAGTTGCAAACGTCACCGAAAGTCTAACAAAGGCGGGCGGATACGTCAGATCGAGACTTGAAATTCTACTGATAATCGTTATTATTTAGGTCTATTTTCGTCTCGCCGGGAATATCTGTATGGATTCCATTACTGCCACTTCCGCATCGCTGTTCGACCAAGGGCCACTCGGCCAACTGGTCGAAATGGGCGGTCCAGTCATGATCGTTCTGATCGCCATAGCTGCCATTGGCGTGATCACGTTCTTCTACCTGATGCTGTTCGGAGCCTTCTACGCCCCGCGATTTACCCGGAAGTTGCGTTATCTGGTTCAGCAATGGCAGGCATCCCCGGCCCAGACTTCCCCGGAAAAGATCAGAGCCGACGCCGGCTTGCTCGGGCGCACCAATCCACTGATGCATCTG
>NZ_DIHV01000076.1:15051-16894 GCF_002420325.1 Marinobacter sp. UBA5687 | reverse complement strand
GGTGGATAAGCAGGGTGCAGCGGCCTTTGCCTTTGACCAGACGCTGGCTGTTGTGCATCCACGAGTTGTTGCTGCGGACATGGCGACGGCCAATCAACAGCAGGCCGTCAGCGGGGGCAGATTCAAGGGTAGCCTGCATGCGCTCCACATCCGCGAGATAGCGGCGAGGTGCCATCTGAATCAGACCATCGCGGGTGAACAGCCTTTCCGGTAACGCCGGTTGCAGGGGGCCGAGGTCGATGCCATGCGGTGCGGCTTTCAGAGCAGAAAGTGATAGGCCTTTTGGTAATTCATCCCAACGTCGGTTGAGTGGGCTCAGCCGGGCCAGGCCTTTGAGGGGGTTACGCTCCGGAAGAATGTCCATCACCAGTTCGATGGCGGTTTGGGCGAATGGGCGCACCGGGCCGGCGTCGGCACCATAGGGGCCTGTTCGCAAGAGCAGATCCAGAATCGGATCTGGTCCCAGTTTTTTGAACGCCCTCCAGCCCATTTCCGAGCGTAGGGGCAGGCGCCCGCTTTTGCGCTGTTGCTCCAGACGGTGTGCGAGCTCCAGCAGAATCTGCCAGTCGTGGCGGGCGTCGTCCGCTGCCGGAAACAGTGCTTCGCTGTACTTGGCTACGTTGCGTACGGCAAACTGGCTGAAGATCAGATCATAGTGACTGCGCTCCAGGGCCGCCGTTGGCGGCAGAATGACATCGGCATGGCGGGTGGTTTCGTTCAGGTAGTAATCCACGGACACCATGAAATCCAGCCCCTCCAGGGCTGACTCCAGTCGCTGGCCGTTAGGGCTTGATAGCACAGGGTTGCCGGCCACGGTCACAAAGGCACGGACCTGACCTTCGCCCGGTGTAAGCATTTCATCGGCCATGGTGCTGGCCGGATACTCTCCCGCAAATTCCGGTAGACCGCGAACCCGGCTGTGGCGCTTACCGAAATGCCCGCGCTGCCCGGACATGGCGCCGAGTGCCACCAGATCCACCGCCGGTTGGGTAAACAGTACGCCACCGGGTATATCCAGCTTGCCGGTCAGGATATTCAGGCAGTACGCCAGCCACGTGGTGGTACCGCCAAACGCCTGAGTGCTGGTGCCCATTCGGGTATACAGGGCTGCCCGTGGCGTTTTCGCCAGCTGTCGCGCCAGCTGTCGGATGGCCTCAGCCTCAATGCCGGTGTGCCTGGTTACCGCTTCCGGTGAGAACGACAGGGCGGCCAGGCGAAGAAGATCCACGTCTTTCACCAGCCGCTCGGCCGCGCCAGGGTCCACCAGGTTCTCTTCGAACAGAGTGTGTACCATGGCCATCAGCAGGAAGGCATCGGTGCCGGGCCGGATAAAATGGAAGTCGTCGGCCAGGCGGGCGGTTTCAGTGCGCCGGGGATCAATCACCACGAGTTTCCCGCCCCGTTGACGCAGTGCTTTCAGGCGGCCCCGGATGTCCGGTACGGTCATCAGACTACCGTTTGAGGCCATCGGGTTGCCGCCAATACAGATAAACAGATCGGTATGGTCGATGTCCGGAATCGGAAACAGAATCTGGTGACCAAACATCTCCAGGCTGGCCAGCATGTGCGGTAGCTGGTCGTTGGAGGTGGCAGAGAAGCGATTCTGGGTGCCGATGGCCCGCAAAAACGGCATGGTGGTCATCAGGGCGCCGTGATTGTGGACATTGGGATTGCCCAGGTAGACCCCGATACTGTTTCGGCCGTAGGTTTTCCGAATTCCATGAAGCTTCTCGGCAACCAGGTCAAAGGCGTCCTCCCAGGATAGCTCTTCCCAGCCCTGGGCAGTTTTGCGTATCGGCTTCTTCAGGCGCTCCCGGTCTTCATGCAGATCCTGAAGTGCGAC
>NZ_DIHV01000076.1:7954-14668 GCF_002420325.1 Marinobacter sp. UBA5687 | reverse complement strand
TTGCCGTTGTTGACCTCAATGGCAACGCCACACATGGCTTCGCAGAGGTGACAGGTGCGGTAGTGGACGCCGTTTTCCATGCAGGCTCTCCCGGAATTCTTGTTGTTGGGTTTCATATTGCAACCAGATTATCAGGAAAACGACCCGGAATGAAAAACCGATTGCGATTGTGGCCCCGAAAGGCCAACAAAAAAGGCCAGTCCGGAGACTGGCCTGAGGAGGGTAGACCTGAGTAACCTGTGTTTTATTCGTACTGAGCCGGTAGGTCTTTGACCGGGTTGGAGATGAAGTTGAGGTAGGTGCCACCAACCGGAATCTCCAGCGGCAACTTGATGGTTACCAGGCCGATCTGAGAGATTCCCGCCGTGTTGGCTGTCACCAGAAGCTCATCCGCATTGCCAACAAAATTCACATTACGTTGCTCGATTTGCATACGCCCGTCATCAAAGAAGGTGATGTCTCCTTTGAGGTCGAGAGTGAATGGCCGGCCATAGAGATCATGGGTGCCGCCCAGTGGAATGACCATGTCTGGAGCGTCCAGCAGCAGGTCCGCCTTGGTGATGAACACTGGCTGTCCATTTTCGCCTTCAGCGATCACCCCGGGAATGAGTGAGTTGCGTGCGCAGTTGCTACCAGTGCACGAAGGATCATCTTTCGCGTAACGCATCCTGAGAACCTGGGTGTTTGTCACCGTTTCTTCCTGCAGTGGAATAAGGCCTGCCAGCTTGATCTTGGTGAAAACGCTGATGGAGCTGGTTGCGAGCAGTGTTGGATAGAGATCCACAAGAATGCCCTCGATCTCATCACCCTCAACGGTTGGATCCGGATCATAGGTACCGGGGCCTTTTACCTCGGTGTTAAGGGCGTAGGTCTGATAAATGAACTTGCTGCGAGGGCAGGAGACCCCTTCGCCGGCGTCACAACCGACCTGCGCCGGTACATTACCACCTGCAAGAGCGCTGGCTTGAGCTGTTTGATTGCGAACGGCCAGCTTGGTTGCGTTGGCAGAGGGAGCCCATCCCTCCGCATCACTGCCTTCATGGGCAAACGGCTCGAGGCAGTCGTCGGTATTCTCAAATGCCCGGTTACCCTTGCTGCTGTCATAGGGATTGCAGTCAATCAGGAAGTTCGAGTTGGTATCGCGAATGGGAAGGTTCCTCAGCGGTGTGAATACCGTCGAGACCGCTTCTGTGGCCGTAAAATAGATCACCAGTGGATCATTTCCACCATCCGGGTCGTTCAGACCCTCGAGCAGATCCGTTTTCAGAGCCAGGCCATCGGTGTCGCAGATTGCGCTGTAGCTCCCGGGCGAGCAGGCGCCAGAGCTCTCTGAGGATGCCAAGGTATAACGATAGTGAGCACCGGGTTCCCAGGGTTGATCCGGAAAGAACCGCACCCGCTGAGTGTTTTTCTCTAGCCGTCCGGGCACGCTCTCGACAACGCTCACAGTTCCCGCGCCGATACCGGACTGAGTCACTTTCTCAACGGCGAAGGTCTGGCCGAGAATAAAGGAGTTGATATCCATCGATTTTGAGAAAACCACGGTAATGGGCCGATCCGCCGGCATTTCACTTACCGGCATGATGTCGACGGTCGCTGCCCGTCCTCCGTTATAGGCGTCGCCCCTCACGTCATAGCACTGGCCAAGCACACCATTGGCAAGGTCCAGTGCACTGTGATTGGTTTCGCAGGGGAAACCGGGATAGGTAGTAAGTGCCAGTGGCGGGCGAACCTCAACGTTGTTGCCTTCGATGGGATCCAGTGAGAAGGTCAGCGTATCCAGGGCGACGACATTCCCGGCCAGATCGGAGACGCCGTTGACGCTCACATCATAGGTTTTGCCATGCTCCAGACCGCCGGCTTTGTTCAGGGTTACCGTGGTGCCGTCGATAGCATGCTGAACGTCAATCGCGGTGCCGTTTTCCGACACCGTGATGCCAGTTTCGATTGATTTCGGATCAAGCGGCTCATCAAAGAACAGAATGATCGGGTCACCCGGGCGCTGCATGGACTGTCGGGTTGCCGGAACGGCGTTCGCAGGGCCGGGCATCCAGCTCACCAGGCTGGGTGGTGTGGCATCCAGTTCCCGCAGGTTCTCGGCATCCAGAACCGAGTCGGCATCGGTTGCGGCCTGCAGATGGAAGGCAATGGTGGAATCGGTGAATTCCTGACCCAGCAGGTTTGGTTCCACCATGCCGATGGCGTCGATGGTCAGAACGCCGTCCCGAACCAGAGCAATGCCGCGCAGTTCAACCCCCATCAGATCCTGGGACAGCGCGGCATTCGGCTGTGCTGCCTCCGTGTTCATGGATACGTCCATAAACAGGGTGATATGCCGCGGGGCATTGATGTCATCGGTGTACTGGTTCGGGCTCATGTAGCCGGATGCATCCGAGAGCATGGTCACTTTGATGGTGCCGGTTTGCTGGTCTTCGCCGGTCGCGGCATCCAGAACCTGTACCTTGCCACCCACGAGTACGTTCAGGCTGGTGCTTTTCAGCACACTGCCCTTGGGAATGCGCAGCGGCAGTGCTTCGTCAGCATCAAACGCAGGGGCGTAGGCGAGCTCGGCAAACAGGTCCCCGGTTTGTTGAGAGGGGCCGGCTTCGCCCTGGAGTACCGAGTTGAGCGTGACGGCATTGAGGGCCTGGCCGTTGAGCACGGAGCTCAGCTCACCGTTGCCGGAATCCACGGCAGTCTGTTGCAATACAACCGTTGGGCCCGTGTCTCTCGGGGTAAAGGTGAATTCCCCGGTGAAGCGGTTGTCCTCACTGCTGTCGGTCAGGCTGGCGAGGTTGGTCAACTGCAGGGTGTAGGTTTCACCGGTGTCGAGAATATCCTGCTTGCTGCCGCACTGCGACAGTTCGGGGGTTACGCAGGGGTCAACCGTAATGCGGTTGCCTTTAACCAGTACCGTCGCCGGAACCTCTTCACCGCTGGCGTCCTTTAACTGAATACTGCCGCCGAGTGATTGCCATTCAGGATGGACCGGTTGCGTCATGGCAAACCGGAAGGTCGAAAAATTCATGGCCTGGAATGGGCTGTCGCTGGCGGGTACTTGCCAGGCAATGTCGAAAGTGTCTGCGGTGTTGGCCAGCCCCGCGAGACCCGCATAGGCACCGCGGGTTGCGAACTGGATGCCATCATCACCTGTCGCGTTCGGAGTGGTGATTTGCCGGCCGCCCTCGGCGGCCAGTGGCTCCTGGAACGTCACGCTGAATTCTTCGCCGGTCGCAAGCGGGTTAGCGGGCTCAAGCTTCAGACTTTTGCCGCTATCGATCAATGTCACCGTAAAAGGCTGGGACTGGCCACTACTCTGCAGGATGATCTTGTTCTGCAGGGTTGCTTCATCATCGGTAATAGGATGTGAGAAGCGCAGCACGATGTCGGCTTTCGGGCTGACATCAGCTTGCCCATCCATCGGGAAGGAATAGACCATTGCGCCGGGCCTGGGCTTTTCGTCAATGGTCTGTTTGTCGCCACCGCCGCAGGCGGCCAGCAAAATGGCCGGAATCAGTGCCAGGGTCTTGTTGTACTTCATGGCAAGCCTCCTCAGAACTTCAGGGTGATGGAGCCGCTGAATACGTGGATATCACCATCGGCAGTGACACTGGTTTCGTCACCGTCGTAGTCAACGAGGGTGAAGTCGCGCTCCTGCAGTTGCTGGTACTGGTAGCCCAGGTCGAGGCGTACCGGGTAGGCCAGCAGACGGGTTCGGTCGTAAGTGGCACTGATACCAAGGCCAACCACCAGTTTGTCGGTATCCAGGTAGTTGAGCTCCGGATTACGGGTGGTTTTAAGGGGAGACTCTTCGTAGGCAATACCGCCACGAACGGCGAAGTTCTTGTTCAACTGATATTCCGCACCAAGGCGGGGAATCAGAACGTCGTCGAAACCGATCCGGTTTCCGGAAGCTACGGAACCCTGGTCCTTGATGGAGTCGCCGCTGAATTCGTCTTCCAGTTCCGACCAGTTCTGTTGTTCGATACTGCCGCCGATGCGCCAGCCGTCACCGGAGTATTGGGTGCCGATGGCAATCGTTTCCGGCTGGAATGAGTCGATGGTTGTCACAGCCAGGCTGAGCCCGGGATCCGGGATGGTCTGGGTCACGATGATGTTGGAGTCGACTGTGGTTGAGGCCGATGACTTCGTCCGGTAGGTCAGCGCCGTTTCCCATCCGTTCAGGAAACAGTCAGATTCAGGACAAAATGTGCTGCCCAGATCGATGTTCGTGCCCAGAATGGTCTTCAGAGAAGGCTCGGCATTGACCGCAAGGCGCTCACGGCTGGTTTCGCCGCCCAGCGTGGAGACGGCATCAAGATTAGCGGTCGCTTCAAGCGTTACCCGAACCGAAGCACCGGCGGAAATACCGCGCCAGATCGGGGTTGCACCACCGATGTTAAGGAACAAAGGTTCTTTCCCGTATTGAAGGAACTGTCCGCTCTCGCTGGTTTCAGAGCTGAAAGCCAGCATCTCCTTACCGTACTTTTCCACGCCCGCAATAAACCCGAGATAGATGGGGTGCCCGAACCGGGTGAGTGACCCAAGGTTGGTCTTCATGCCGATCAAAACGTGTTGGCTCGGGGAGTCGGAGACAATGTCCCCGCTGGCGTTGGGATTATCGGAGCGCAGCTCCTGTTCAGAATGAAGGATACCCGCCGTAAGCTCGCCACGAGGATCTTTCGTCAGTGCTGCCGGATTGTAGTAGGTGGCAGAAACCTGCTCATTGAACATTGAAAGGGACTGGGCGGTGGCCACATCGACCGGCATTACACCATAACTGGTGCCCAGGTTGCCCATACTGGCACTGGTGGGCATGGACAGGGAGGCGGAAACTGCTGCAACGGCAAGGGATACCGCCCGTACTGAGAATCGGGGGGAAAGAACCATGTATACACTCCGTTCACTCATTGTTTTTGTGCTCAGTCCCGAGGGATTCCTTTCAGGACTGGTACGCTTGTTCAGGTTTTAGTGTATGAGGCTTGTCTGATCGGGACGTTGGCATTTTTGACACGACAGGGTGTCGGTAGAACCACGTACCTCAAGAATTGTCTAAAACGGCTGAAAACTCATGAGCTTAAAAGGTGGGCTTCTGTGTATTTCTGTTACTTAATGTTTGCGGTTTTGTGAACGGGCACAAAAAAAGCTCCCCGAGGGAGCTTTAGTGGCATGTAAAGAATGTCGACACTCAGGCAGGTTTCTGTAACTTTCTTCTGATTGTGAGCATGCCCAGAATGCCAAGTCCCAGCAGGCCCAGTGTTCCTGGCTCAGGAACCTGTACAGGAACGGACTTGCCAAAGATCGCTACATGAGAAATGGCGCCTCTGTTCGGATAAAAGCCCTGAAGATCCAGTACGTCCTGGCCATTCCAGCTGCCGATGTTGAACAGGTATTGTGGCTCGTTGCCGTCTTTGACAACCAGATAGCACTCAGGGCACACAATGTAGTCCGGGCCATCCCAGCTGATCACCGCGTTGTTTGGGTCTCCGGTGAAACTGGTGGAGTAGAAGGATTGGTAGGAGCCTTCTTCCGGGCCTTCGTAGTTGGACTTGTAAAGCAAAGTGAGGTCGGACGTTCCAAAAAGGGCTGCAACGTCACCGGCGTCAAGCGCTGGATTTGGGGGGCCTACGTCGACAGTTTTGTCGGCGTCTGCGGGGCCAAGGATCAGGGCCATAGCCCCAGCAGACCAGGTTAATGCCAGAGCCGCAATAACGTGTGTTATCTGCTTTGTAATCTGTTTCATTTTTCACCTTCTCTCAGGGCAAGCCCTGAACGCAGTGCGGCGAAGCCGCGATCTGTACTTACGTCTGACTTTTAGCACAGTGTGTGCCAATAGGATTATTTGACGTTAAAACAGAGGCTTGGGCAGTGCTTAAGAGAAGGTTGGAGGCGTATGTGTAAATAAGTTGGACAGGAGTGAGTGGGGTGCGGGTTGGGGGCGGAGTTTGGGAGATGGTGGGCCCAGCTGGACTCGAACCAGCGACCAAGGGATTATGAGTCCCCTGCTCTAACCAACTGAGCTATAGGCCCGGAAAAGAAAGCGGGCGCCATTATACCCACGAGGGGTGGCGCCCGCTACTGCCTTGGGGATTAACCGTTGCCCTGATCGTCAATGAAGCCGCGCAGGTGATCGGAGCGGGAAGGGTGGCGCAGTTTGCGCAGGGCCTTGGCTTCGATCTGACGGATACGCTCTCGCGTAACGTCGAACTGCTTGCCGACTTCTTCCAGAGTGTGGTCGGTGTTCATCTCGATACCAAAGCGCATGCGCAGTACTTTGGATTCCCGAGCGGTCAGGCCGGCCAGCACGGAGCGGGTGGCTTCGCGCAGGCCTTCAGCGGTGGCAGAATCCACTGGCGACAGAGCCTGGATATCTTCGATGAAATCGCCCAGATGGCTGTCTTCGTCGTCACCAATGGGTGTTTCCATGGAGATCGGCTCCTTGGCGATCTTCAGCACCTTGCGGATCTTGTCTTCCGGCATATCCATGCGCTCGCCCAGCTCCTCGGGTGTGGGCTCGCGGCCCATCTCCTGCAGCATCTGGCGGGAGATGCGGTTGAGCTTGTTGATCGTCTCGATCATGTGCACCGGAATCCGGATCGTGCGGGCCTGATCCGCGATGGAGCGGGTGATGGCCTGGCGAATCCACCAGGTAGCGTAGGTGGAGAACTTGTAGCCACGACGGTACTCGAACTTGTCCACCGCCTTCATCAGGCC
>NZ_DIHV01000076.1:0-7608 GCF_002420325.1 Marinobacter sp. UBA5687 | reverse complement strand
AGGAACTGCAGGCCGCGGTTGGTGTATTTCTTGGCGATGGAAATAACCAGACGCAGGTTGGCCTCAACCATTTCCTTTTTGGCGCGGCGGGCTTTCGCCTCGCCGATCGACACCCGGCGGTTGATTTCCTTGATGTCGGCTACGTCCAGGTCTACTTCGGTCTGAACGTTCTGGATGCGCTTCTGCAGGCGAACGATTTCGTCCACACGCTCACCGATCGCGGCCGCATAGGGCTTTTTGGTGGCGGCAATTTCGCCGGCCCACTCAAGATCAGTTTCGTTGCCCGGGAACCATTTGATGAAGTCTTTGCGCGGCATTTTGCAGTCACGCACACAGATCTGCATGATGGCGCGCTCGTTCTCGCGGACCAGGTCGTTGGTTGAACGAACGACGTTCACCAGTTCGTCAAACGCCTTGTTGGCCAGCTTGAACGGGGCGAAAACCTGGCCCAGTTCGTTCAGGGCTTCCTGGGTTTTCTTGTGTCCACGGCCGTGTTTGGCCAGGGCCTTCTCGGCAGCGTCCAGCTTCTCTTTCAGCAGCTCGAAGCGCAGCCGGGTTTCTTCCGGGTCTGGCCCGTTGTCGTTGTCGTCTTCGCTGGTGCTGTCGTCATCGTCGTCATCGCTGCTGGTATCGCTGTCGTCAGCAGAGGTGTCTTCGGTGCTGGTGTCTTCACCCATGAACGGCTCGGCGTCATCCGGGTCGAGGAAGCCGGTCACGATGTCGCTGATGCGACCTTCATTCTCGATGATGCGGTCGTAGGCCTGAATCACGGTGCCGGCAGTGCCCGGGAAATGTGCTACAGCGGCCATGACGTCGCGGATGCCTTCCTCGATGCGCTTGGCGATGACGATCTCGCCTTCGCGGGTCAGCAGCTCAACAGTGCCCATCTCGCGCATGTACATGCGCACCGGATCTGTGGTGCGGCCAGCGTCGGTCTCAACGGCGGCAAGAGCAGCAGCGGCTTCGGCGGCAGCAGCTTCGTCGGCAGTGGAGTCACCTTCGGTCATCAGCAGGGTATCCGCGTCTGGTGTCTCTTCGCACACCTGGATACCCATGTCGTTGATCATCCGGATAATGTCTTCAACCTGATCCGGATCTGCGATATCTTCCGGGAGGTGATCGTTTACCTCGGCGTAAGTCAGGTAACCTTGTTCCTTGCCTCGTGCGATGAGGTCTTTCAAACGTGATTTCTGCGAATTGCCTGACATAGACACCCTGTGAACTCGCTTTTAAAAAGGAAAAAAGTTAAACAGCCATTATAGCTGTCGCTCGGTTGCGCTGCCACCGAATGGTTAGATGGTGATCAGGGCAACAGGTTTCAAGTGCTCAGCTTTCAGCCTTCGGATTTAACGTACCGGCGCTGAGCGTTCGCAGCTCCTCCCGTTCTTCCGGGGAAAGCTGTGCCAGGTTCCGGAGCAGGGTTGCCAGCCTCTGCTGACGCGCGGCCTCTTCATTCGGGCTTAACAGCTCTCTGGCAGCCGCCAGTGTGCTTTCCCGGGCCGGTATGTGCTCCAGTTCGTCAAACAGGTTGTAAAACCTGTCCCTGGCCTGTTTGTTCGTGGCCAGCCCCGCGACCAGTGTCTTGCGGGTCTGAATTTTTTCTTCCAGTAACCAGCGGGCAAAACGCCCCGCGCGTTCAAGCTGCCGGGTGCTGTCTGCCAGAGCTTTCACTTCGGTTGCCAGTTCCGGTGCTTCCAGCAAGGCCAGGCACAAGGTGCTGTCTTTGCTGAGTTTTACGTCAATCCGCTCTTCCGTGGGCCGGCTTTGGCCTTCACCGCGCCAGCCCCGTGCCTTGTAATTCTGGCCCTGCTGGCGGTTCTGCCACTGGTTGCGGCCGCCGCAAAGGCGCAGCATTTCGTGCCACATGGCGTCCCGCAACGTGCTGCGGGGCATCTTGTTCAGCAAGGGCTCAACCCGTGCCCGAAGTTCGCCTCGGTGTTCGGGCAACTGCAGATCAAGGCCCTCGCTCTGGCGATCAAACAGATAGCGTGAGAAGGGTGTAGCGCCCTCAATACGCTTCTGAAATGCGTCCGGCCCTTCTTTGCGCACCAGTGTGTCCGGGTCTTCGCCTTCTGGCAGCATGAGAAACTGCAGGTGCAGCCCGTCTGCCATCAGCTCCAGGGCGTTCTCCATGGCCCTGTCCGCTGCCCGAAAACCTGCCTGGTCGCCGTCAAAACAGAACACGATATGCCGAACGTGCCGAAGCAGTGCGGTCAGGCTGTCCTGGTTGGTGGCCGTCCCCAGAGTCGCCACCGCGTAATGGATGCCGTGCTGGGCCAGCGCAATCACATCCATATAGCCTTCGACCACCAGCAACTTGTCCAGTTGTCGAATGGCTTGCCGGGCCTCGAACAGGCCGTAGATTTCCCGGCTCTTGTGGAAAACGTCCGATTCCGGCGAGTTAATGTACTTGGCCTTGTCGTCGCCCAGCGTGCGCCCGCCGAAGGCGATGGTTTTGCCTCGGGTGTTCCGGATGGGAAACATAACCCGGTTGCGGAACAGATCCCTGGGGCGGCCGTACTGGTCCGACACCGTGCGGGTCTCAATCAGTGGTGCTTTAAGATCCTTCGGGGCGGCGTCGTAAAGTGCCGTGCCGGTGCCCGGTGCAAAACCAATCTGATACTGCTGGATAATGTTTTCATCCAGTCCCCGCTGCTTCAGGTAGTCCCGGGCATAACCGCCTTGCTGACTGGTCAGTGCTGAGTGATAGAACCGGTTGGCAAACTCCAGGGCATCGGTCAGTGTCCGCGCCTGTTGCATTTCCTGTTTGGCAGCTCGGTCGTACGGCACTTCCAGCCCGGCACGCTTGGCCAGTTCTTCTACCGCTTCGGTGAAACCCAGGCCCTCAAATTCGCGAACAAAGCTGATGGCATCGCCATGGGCTCCACAGCCAAAACAGTGATAGAAGCCTTTGTCCGGTCGAACGTTAAATGATGGCGTCTTCTCGTCGTGAAACGGGCAGCAGGCCTTGTAGTTGGCTCCGGCTTTTTTCAGCGTGATGCGCGAACCGATCAGCTCCGCCAGATCAATGCGATCCAGCAGGTCTTCAACAAAGCGTTGAGGGATCAATCCGCTCATGGTGGCTCCACTTCAGCCGGGGTGCCGGGTGCGAAGGCATTTTCGCCATAGCCAAAAATGCCGCCGAAGCCAGGCCTCGGCGGCATTTTCAGCTTGCCGGGTGGGGCGAAACGCCGTTCCGGCAATCAGTTGTGCAGTCGATGCGCGCCTGAACTCAGTACAGACGCTCGAACTTGCGCTGTTCCCGCTGAAGCTTCTTGAGATGACGCTTAACGGCAGCAGCTGCTTTACGCTTACGAACAGCGGTCGGCTTCTCGTAGTGCTCACGACGACGTACTTCAGACAGTACACCGGCCTTCTCGCAGGAACGCTTGAAGCGACGCAGTGCTACGTCAAACGGCTCATTCTCTTTCACTTTAACAGCTGGCATTCGAAAATCACCTACCTGATAGATTCGGTTTCAATTTGTTCCGTCGGCCAGTGCCGTACGGGCTCGATCCCTGGTCAGATTGGCTAAAACTCGACCAGTGCTAATTTAGGGCGGCAATGATAGCCGCTGGGCTGGCCAAGGTCAATCACTGTTCAACGAAACTGCCGGAAGCTTTCGGGTTTCTGCTAAAATGCCGCCCACGTACCCGACACCCCTTGGATGTAGTGCCCATTATGCTGATTCTTGGTATTGAAACCTCCTGCGATGAGACCGGTGTAGCCCTGTTTGACGCTCAGCGGGGACTGCTGGCCCATGCCCTTTACAGTCAAATCGGTATGCACGCCGATTATGGCGGCGTGGTGCCTGAGCTGGCCTCCCGGGATCATGTCCGCAAGCTGCTTCCTTTATGCGATGAGGTACTGGCTCAAGCCGGTAAAGCCCGTTCCGATATCGAAGGTATCGCCTATACCGCCGGGCCGGGGTTAGTGGGTGCCCTGATGGTGGGCGGCTCGGTGGCGCATGCCTTGGGGTTTGCACTGGGGATTCCGGTGTTGGGCGTGCATCATATGGAAGGTCACCTGCTGGCGCCCATGCTGGAGGACAATCCGCCGGCGTTCCCGTTTGTCGCGCTGCTGGTGTCCGGTGGCCATACCCAGTTAGTGCGGGTGGATGGCCTTGGTGAGTACCAGATGCTGGGTGAATCGGTGGATGATGCCGCCGGCGAGGCGTTCGATAAAACTGCGAAAATGCTGGGGCTGGATTATCCGGGTGGCCCCCGGGTAGCTGCCCTTGCGGAAAAGGGTCGAGAGGGGCAGTACCGTTTTCCCCGCCCGATGACCGATCGTCCCGGCCTGGATTTTTCCTTCAGCGGCCTGAAAACCTTCACCCTGAACACCGTGAACGACGCAAAAGATAAAGGTACGCTGGATGAGCAGGTAAAAGCAGACATTGCTCTGGCGTTCGAAGCTGCGGTAGTTGATACCCTGGTCATCAAATGTCGCAGAGCCCTGGAGCAAACAGGGTGTAAGCGGCTGGTCATTGCCGGCGGGGTCAGCGCCAACAAGCGGTTGCGGGCGTCACTGGAAGCCATGGCAGAAAAGCTGCGTGGTTCAGTGTTCTACGCTCGTCCGGAGTTCTGCACCGACAACGGTGCCATGATTGCCTATGCCGGTGCGCAGCGGCTAAAGGCCGGTCAGCAGGATGGCGAGCGGATTGTGGCGGTCCCCCGGTGGCCTATGAACACTTTGCCGCCAGTGGCGGAACCGCGTCAGAACGGCCTCGTGGACTAGCCTGATCAGACGCTAGAGTCCGGTTTCCCGCCCCTGGGCCAGGCGAATCAGGTT
Source organism: Marinobacter sp. UBA5687 (assembly GCF_002420325.1). Classification (NCBI taxonomy): domain Bacteria; kingdom Pseudomonadati; phylum Pseudomonadota; class Gammaproteobacteria; order Pseudomonadales; family Marinobacteraceae; genus Marinobacter; species Marinobacter sp. UBA5687. The sequence continues at coordinate 2,817 of NZ_DIHV01000076.1, read as the reverse complement.
GTTGCGGTGACGCACCACAATCAGCAGGGTCAGCAGTCCGAACAGGGGCAGGGTTTCCGGTTCCAGCAGGGCGCTGATGAGCGGGCCGCTGGTGATTGCCACCAGAGAGGCCACGGCTGAAATGCGCCAGCGCCACATTACGCCCAGCCATAAGCCTGCCATGATGGCGGTGGTGAGCGGCGCCAGTGCCAACCCTGCCCCGAGGGCCGTTGCAACACCTTTGCCCCCTTTGAACCGATAGAATGCCGGGATCATGTGTCCGGTCACCGCGCACAGGGCAATCATGGCCTGCACCAGAATGGACATGCCAAGGCTTTGACCGAGCCAGACGGGCAACCAGCCCTTGAACGCATCCAGCATCAGGGTTGCCAGCGCGGGTTGCCAGCCACCTGCCCGGTACACATTGGTGGCTCCGGGGTTGCCGGAACCCAGGGCGCGAGGATCTGGCAGTTTCCAGAGGCGGCACACTGGTATCGCGAACAGCACGGAACCCGCCAGATAAGCGCTGGCGCAAAGCAAGACAATCGCAACGGGTTGGCTAAAGACGTCCATGGCGTAACCGCTGTACAGAGACTGGGCCCTGTGTTCTGTGAGAAAATGCCGCCCGCATCAAGGCAGGCTGGTTGTCCGTCACAGTATCGTCTGCCTGTGTAATATTCAATCAGCCATCAGTGGAAGGCTCGGGAGACCGATTTGGCAAATGGCAAATGGGACACAGTCCTGATCGAAGGACTGGCGGTGGAAACCGTGATCGGGGTGTACGATTGGGAACGCGAAGTCACACAGCGGCTACTGGTGGATCTGGAACTGGCGTGGGATAACTCGGTGCCCGGCGCCAGTGACGATGTTGCCGATGCACTTGATTACGCCGCCGTTAGCGAGCGGGTCAGTCAGTGCCTGCAAACGCTGCAGCCGGAGTTGCTGGAGCGGGCCGCAGAGGAAGTTGCCCGTTTGCTGCAGGGCGAGTTTGGCGTGCGTTGGCTGAGGCTGACGTTGAGCAAGCCCGGTGCTGTGCCGGCCGCACGCTCGGTGGGCGTGAGAATTGAGCGGGGGGCACGGGCATGAAACGTGTATACATCAGTATCGGCAGTAATATTGAACGCTATCGCCATGTCAGCGCGGCGCTGGATGCTCTGGCCGGTTGGTTTGGAGAATTGGCCATTTCTCCGGTTTACGAGAGCGAATCGGTCGGCTTCGATGGCTCGGATTTTCTGAACCTGGTGGTGGGTGTGGATACCAATATGTCGGTAGGAGAGCTTTCCCGGCGCTTCAAAAAACTCGAGGCAGACAACGGCCGCAAAGCTTCGGCGCCCAAGTTCAGTCCAAGGACTCTGGATCTGGATATTCTCACCTGGGGCGATGCGACCGGCACCCTTGATGGGGTTGAACTGCCCCGGGCTGAAATCCTAAAAAACGCATTTGTCCTGAGGCCGCTGGCCGATATTGCTCCGGACGAATTGCACCCTGTGTGCGGAGAGAGCTATCGCAGCCTCTGGCAGTCTTACCAGAAGGACCAGAAGCTCTGGCCCGTCGATTTCACCTGGCAGGGGCGTCAGATCTCAAGTTCCGGAGCGGTCGCGGAATAACCGGATCAGGTTGTCGGTGGCGCTGTCTCCAGCGCTGCCATCTTCACTCTCGCCCAGCAGTTTCGGAAGAATTTCGTTGCCAATCTGTTTGCCCAGCTCCACGCCCCATTGATCAAAGCAATCAATATCCCAGATCACGCTCTGCACGAAGGTGCGGTGTTCATAAAGTGCAATCAGTGCCCCCAGGGTGTGCGGAGTCAGGCGTTCCATCAGCAGGATGTTGCAGGGCCGGTTACCGGGAATGGCCTTGTGTGGGGCCAGCTGGCGGGCGGCATCACCATCAAGACCGCCGGCCAGCAGTTCCTGTTCGGCCTCTGCTTCCGTCTTTCCGGCCATCATGGCCCGTGCCTGAGACAGACAATTGGCAAACAGAGCAGCATGGTGGCTGGCCACCGGATTGTGGGACCTCAGGGGAATGATGAAATCGGCAGGAATCAGCCGGGTACCCTGATGAATCAGTTGGTGATATGCGTGCTGGCCGTTAGCTCCCACGCCGCCCCAGAGCACGGGCCCGGTAGGGTAATCCACGCTGATGCCATTCTGGGTTACGCGCTTGCCGTTACTCTCCATATCCAGCTGCTGAAGGTGCTCCGGCAGGTATTTCAGGTATTCGTCATAGGGCAGTACCGCATGGCTCTCGGCGCCCCAGAAATTGTTGTACCACACGCTGAGCATGGCCATGATTACCGGCAGGTTTTCCCGCTCGGGCGCTTCCCTGAAATGGGAGTCCATGGCATGTGCACCGGTGAGTAGCTCCCGGAATGCCGCCATGCCAAGCGTTAACGCAATCGGCAGGCCGATGGCGGACCAGAGGGAATAACGACCACCTACCCAATCCCACATGGGAAAGGTGTTGGCGGGTTCGATGCCGAACCGGGCCGCTTCTTCGACGTTGGCCGTGACTGCCATGAAATGCTGGGAGACGGAGGCTGCGTTGCCACCATTATCGAGAAACCATTGCCGGGCGAGCAGGCTGTTCTCCAGGGTTTCCTGGGTACGGAAGGATTTTGACTGCACCAGAAACAGCGTGGTGTCCGGATTCAGGCATGCCAGGGTTTCGGTAATGTCGGTGCCATCGATGTTGGCGACAAAGTGACAGTTAATGGAGCCCTGCCAGTACGGGCGTAGCGCCTCGACGGCCAGCTTCGGCCCGAGAAACGAGCCTCCGATGCCAATACTGACAACGTCGGTAAAACGGGCGCCGGAGTGGCCGGTGCGTTCACCACTGTGA
>NZ_DIHV01000130.1:0-6155 GCF_002420325.1 Marinobacter sp. UBA5687 | reverse complement strand
CGTCGCATTCTGCTGGGGCCGGCCCGATTCGAGTTTGATCGCTATCAGCCCGGGGCAGACTGGCGGGTCACCACCGACGATGGCCGCGTTGACCTCCGTTTCGTGCCCGCTGGCGCGCGCCGGGAAAAGCTCAACGCCTGGGTTATTGCCTCCAATTTCCGTCAGTTTGTGGGCACTTTCCAGGGTACGGTTGCGGATGAAAGCGGCAAAAAAATCCCCGTAAACGGGTTACGGGGATTGATGGAAGATCACTTTGCCCGGTGGTAAACCGGGCGTAGCCATCACTTTTCGGGCAGGGTGACGTTCAATTCCAGCACGGAGCAGTGGTCATTGCGATCCACCTCCACCTGTACCATGTCGTCGCTGATCTGAACGTACTTGCGGATCACCTGCAACAGCTCCTGCTGCAGCTGGGGCAGGTAGTCCGGCTGTTCACGCTGGCCCCGCTCATGGGCCACGATAATCTGCAGTCGCTCCTTGGCGACACTGGCCGTACTGTTTTTCTTGCTTCTGAAGTAATCGAAAAAACTCATCCCTTAGCCCCCTTTGAACATCCGTGAGAAGAAGCCTTTTTTCTGGGACGTCATGAAACGGTGTTCCCGTTCCTCGCCCAGCAGCCTCGCAACGGCATCTTCATAGGCCTGGCCGGCATCGCTTTGCTCCTCCAGAATGACCGGCAGGCCCTGGTTGGAGGCATTCAGTACGATCTGGCTCTCGGGAATCACGCCAAGCAAGGGAATGGCCAGGATTTCCTCAACATCCTGTACCGACAGCATCTCGCCTTTTTCTACCCGGTCCGGGTTGTAGCGGGTCAGTAGCAGGTGTTCCTTGACTGGGTCCTGCCCCATTTCCGCTCGCCGGGATTTGCTCTGCAGTATGCCCAGGATGCGGTCTGAATCCCGTACCGATGAGACTTCCGGGTTGGTTACGACAATCGCCTCGTCGGCATAGTAGAGCGCCATCAGGGCGCCATGTTCGATGCCGGCCGGGGAGTCGCACACGATGTAGTCGAAGGTTTCGGACAGTTCGTTGATGACCTTCTCCACACCATCTTTGGTGAGAGCTTCCTTCTCGCGGGTCTGGGAGGCAGGCAGGATGTAGAGCGTTTCTACCCGCTTGTCCTTGATCAGGGCCTGGTTGAGAGTCGCTTCGCCCTGAATGACGTTAACGAAGTCGTACACCACCCGGCGTTCGCAGTTCATGATCAGGTCCAGGTTGCGCAGACCCACGTCGAAATCAATCACGACGGTCTTGTGGCCACGCTTTGCCAGACCAGTGCTGATGGAGGCGCTGGTGGTGGTTTTGCCCACGCCGCCTTTTCCTGAGGTAACGACAATGATTCTAGCCAAGGTTCAGTTCCTGTTTCTCGGTGGATTCGTCATGGTTTCAACTGTTGTTATCGGTTGTCACAACATCAGGCCTTGTCCAGTGGCGTCACCACCAGTACATCGTCCCTGAGCTGGATCTGCACAGCGCTTTTCCAGCCAATGTCCTGAAGATCTTCGGAGATTTTATAGTGTCCGGCGATGGACACAAGCTCCGCCTCAAGTGACTGGCAGAACACCCGGGCAGACTCGGCACCGTGAATGCCGGCCAGCGCCCGCCCGCGTAACGGGCCGTATACATGAATATTGCCGGCAGCCAGAACTTCGGCTCCAGCCTGCACCGGCGCAAGGATGATCAGATCGCCTTCCGGCGCGTATACCTGCTGCCCTGATCGAACCGGCTGATTGATGATTTTTGCCGGTGCCGGTTCGTTTGCAGGCTCCGGTGCAGCGGCCGCTTCCGGTTCGGCTTGTGCCGGAGCTTCCTGGGCCGGCTTTTCTTTCAGGCTGCCGCCGGGCAGCAGTGCCAGGGAGGCTCCCCGGGCAAGCCGGCGCTGATCGTCGTTGGCGGCACGTACGCCAATCACATGGATGTTGTGGCGGCGGCAGGTCCCGATCATCCTGAAAAAATCGAGTTCGCTGTCCAGGCCTTCATATTTCTCCAGGCTGATAATCAGCGGGATGTCTTTGAAAAAGCCCGGCGCCTGGCTGATCTTGTCCCGAAGATTGGCTTCAAATTCGTCGTTGTCGAAGTAGTAAAGCTCAAGGGCGGTCAGGGAAACACTGGCACTCTTCAGTTGAAAGCTCTGTTTTGTGTCGGTGGCTGCGGAATCGCTCATGGATGGACCTGTTCTCCGGTGTCTGAGGCATGGGCATCTCCGAGGGCGCGCAGCGGAGGGGCATCGAAACGGATGCCGGACCAGCCCGTGCTGATAAACTGGCGAATGTTACCATGGCTGTCCCCGGCCGGGTCGCCGAGCACCTGCTCGTAGTGTTGGGCGAACAGGCGCAGGGTGTCGGTCTCGCTCAGATTACAGTACTGACCCAGGCCGAAGACCCGGCAGGAGCCAGCGTTTTCGCCAGTCTCGTTGCGAAGCGGGCCGTTGCTGAAACCGGTGGGCCGAAATTCGAAATACTGATTGATCAGTTTCAGGGTGTCGTCGAAATCGGCATGACCGGCCTGCACTGAGGCCAGGTGGATACGAACCGCTTCATTAACATTCATTATTTGTGATCCTGCTTGGGGCCGGTCTGGTAGTTGGCTTTCCATTCTTCGTACGGCATGCCGTAGATTTCTTCCCGGGCGTCCGGATCTGAAATGTCGAACCCCCGCTCTCCCGCTTCGGCCCGATACCATTTGGACAGGCAGTTGCGACAGAAACCCGCCAGATTCATCAGGTCGATGTTCTGGACGTCGTTGTTTTCACGCAGGTGCTGCACCAGGCGCCGGAAGGCGGCGGCTTCGATTTCGGTGCGTTCAGACTCGGGAATCGGGTTACTCATGGGGCCTCGCTGTTGCTTGCCGGGACTATCGGGATTTCCTGACATTCTCGGCATGTTACCGTAAGATACAAGGCTGTATAAACGTACAGATTGTTAACGTGAGCCCGCCCCTATGGCCCAGCGCAAGATCATTCATGTGGACTGCGACTGCTTCTATGCCGCCGTCGAGATGCGTGACGACCCAAGCTTGCGGGATGTTCCGCTGGCAGTGGGTGGCGAGGGCGGCCGTGGTGTGGTGACCACCTGCAACTACCGGGCCCGGGCTTTTGGCGTGCGTTCGGCCATGCCCGGCAGCGAAGCCCGGCGGTTGTGCCCCGGCCTGGTCACGGTACCGCCGGACATGGGCCGTTACCGGGCAGTTTCCCAGCAGGTGATGGCGATACTGCGGGAGATGACCGATCTGGTTGAGCCCTTGTCCCTGGATGAGGCGTTTCTGGATGTGACCGATGTTGACGCGTTCAAGGGCAGTGCCACCTTGATGGCGCGGCACCTGCGGGAGCGGGTGAGCAGGGAAGTCGGCATTACCATTTCCGCCGGCGTGGCCCCCAACAAGTTCCTTGCCAAAATTGCCAGTGACTGGCGCAAGCCCGATGGTCTGTTTGTGATTACGCCGCCGGAGGTGGCCGACTTTGTAAGCGAGCTGCCGGTGGAAAAGCTCTTCGGTGTAGGGCAGGTGACCGCGGCCCGGCTGCACGCCCTGGGTGTGAAAACCTGTGGCGATATGCAGGCGCTGGGTGCCGACGTGTTGATCGAGAAGTTTGGCAAACAGGGCTATCGTTTGTTTGAAATGGCCCATGGCCGGGACAATCGCCCCGTTGTGGTGTCGCGGGTGGCCAAGTCGGTGAGCGTCGAGCGCACCTTTTCCCAGGACCTCCCTGACCGGAGCGCCTGCGATACCGTGATGCCGGCCCTGGTGGCCGACCTCAATCTTCGCCTCTCGCGCAAGGGACAGCACAAGCCGATACACAAGCTGTTCGTGAAAATCCGCTACAGCGATTTTTCCACCCACACACTGGAGCGGGTTCGGGAGTCCGTTACCGAGCCGGCCCTGGTGGATTTCCAGCCACTGCTCGAAGAGCTGATGCCCAAAGACCGCCCGGTTCGCCTGCTGGGAGTGGGAGTCCGGTTCCGCAATGACGATGCTCCGGTCACCCAGTTGCGCCTGTTTGACTGACTTCGGTCCCCGCGGGCATATCCGCCATTTTTTTAGTTTAAAACGGTATGGCTGCCGCTTTGACGTGACAGTGTGTCACCTCTAGCTTTTAGGTGACGCTATCCTGCTGTAAGCGTTGCGGGCCACGCCCGCCCCGAAACAACAATCGCAGGAGAACAAGAATGAACAAAGCTGGCTGTTGTGGCCCCTGGCGCTCCGGTGCGCTGGCGGGCTTGTTGTTATTGTTGCTGTCGGCTCCGGTATCGGCGGAGCTGGGGGATTATGGATTCTGGCGAACCCTGGGTAACCTGGCGTCGCCGCCCGGTGCCGATAATCCGGTGACATCGGATCAGCGCCAGGGTGCCTACCCTTTGTTGGCCAATCCCGATGGCTACGAGAATTTCTCGGCGGGGGCCTACTACCAGTGGCAGACCATCGCACTGGCGCCGGAAACCGGCGCTGTATGCGGTAACGGTTCGGAGTACAAGTTCTTCGTGAACCGGGTGCCGAACACTTCCAATACCGTGGTTTATTTTGAAGGTGGCGGTGCCTGCTGGGATTACGAGAGTTGCAGTGGCCAGACCGGGATCCGGGGAGCTCGTAATCCCGATGGTATCCCGGATGATTACATGTCTCTGTTGAATCCCGGCGCCAGCCTGGTGAGCCCGTTTGTGGTTCGTCTGCATCCCTGGACCCGGGTAAAAACCCAGAACTGGAACATGGTCTACGTACCCTACTGTACGGGGGATATCTATTCCGGTGACCGGGTGGCGGTGTATGAAGATCCTGAAGGCGAGGTGGAACCTCTGATCTGGCATCACAACGGCCTGAGGAATACCCGGGCGGTGATCAGCTGGCTCAAGGACAACCTGCAACGCCCCGGGCAGATGCTGGCGACCGGTTGCAGTGCTGGTGGCATTGGTGGCCTGACCAACTATCACCCAACCCGGCGGGACATGGCGCCGACTCGAAGTTTCCTGATCAACGATTCAGGCCCTGCCTTCAGTGCGCCGGTTGGCGCCGACCCTCAGCAGTATCCTTCGGTGCTGCTACAGAGCTTCATCAGGCAATCCTGGGGGCTGGACCAGCCGGGCGGCCCGCTGGCTTACCTGAAGTCCGGTTTGCCGGCACTGAACCTGAATGACCTCGGCAGCCTGTATCCTGCGCTGGCGACGGCGCTGCCACAGGACCGTATGGGGCATACGCATTTCTGGCGGGACCTGAACTACTCCTCCTATTCCTATGAGCGCTTCTTCCCGGAGATCGAGAATGCGCCGGATCAGGCCACCAAGGAGGCTTTGCTGCATCAGAAGTGGGCCGTGGATACCGAACGGTTGACGCAGACGCTGGCCGGGCTGGATAACTTCGGCTATTACCTGCCCATGTTTCGGGACGTGAATGAAAGTCACTGCACGTCCATTATCGAGTTCGCCAATTCGGATATTCAGGAGTTGGGCCTGGAACTGGGGGATTTCGTCAATAACGTGATGAATGGCAGCGGTGCGGTGATGCAGGCCTCGGAGACCGATACGGTGGCCGATTACAACAAACCGTTCAACCTGTTGTACTGGTCGCTGGATCAGTTGCTCTGATTATTGCCGGCGGACCGGCCCATGGCCTCTACCCGAGCTTCCTGAAGGCGCTCACGCAGGTATTGGTCCCGGGTCAGTCCGCCGGGAATATCATCCATGGCCATCACTTCTTCCACAATTGCCTTTTCCCGGGCCTTGTAGCGTTCGAAGTCCGGCCTGGGTTCCTCCAGCCAGGCCTGCAGTCTGGCTCCGGATTCAGCCCGGTACCGGTCCATGAGTTGCTGTGCGGCGGCTTTTGCTGCCTCCTCATCCGGCTCCAGAATCTGGATCATCGCCAGTTGAATCAACGCGGCTTCCGGAGCACTCACCTGCACAGATCCTTCGTATTCGTTCATACGCTCTTGCAGGGCATCGGCCTGGGCCCGGCGCTTCTGTTCGGGGAGAGATGGGGCGTTGGCAAAGAAATCGTGCAGGTCATCTTCAAATTCAAGCCGCTGGGCGTAAGCCTTGACCTTGGGGTTGTCCAGCAGTGCCTGTTGTTCAGGTGTCAGGGTATCGGAAGAGGGCGGGGGTGCCTCGTCCGGATCTGAAGCGGTATCCGGAGCGTTTCCGGCTGGTGGTAACTCGGGTGGCGGGGTATTG
>NZ_DIHV01000005.1:14330-18197 GCF_002420325.1 Marinobacter sp. UBA5687 | reverse complement strand
GAACCATCCCACCACCGGTTCGAGAAGCGACAACCCCGTCGCCCATACAATCAGCACCACCAGCAGGAAAACCGACGCGATCACCACCTGACTGTAGGGCAAGTCTGATAGCGCAACCGGCAGGGAAACAAAAAGCAGGCTGAAACCCCGCTCACCCTCAAGGCTGCTACCGTCCGCTGCAACTGAAAACATCATCAATCCGGCCATGATGGCGACCAGGGTGTCCATCAACACTACAGCGAGTATCGAGCGCTTCAGGCGGGTATGGCTGGTGGAATAGGCGCCAAATATGGCCCACACTCCCATTCCGAGACCCAAGGTATAAAAAGCATGAAAGAACGCTGCCTTGATACTGGCCGCTGTTACCTGCTCCGGCCGCATCACCAGAACGTGATCTATCCCGGACTGCAAGCTCCCCCGCATGGCTGCCAGCCCGAACAGCACCAGCATCAGCAGCAGGGTGCAGGGGACGATCATGCGCATCGACCGCTCCAGCCCCTTGACCACCCCTCGGGCCGAAACCGCAACCACAAGAATCACGAAGAAAACATGCCAGGCCATAAACTGCCGATAGTGACCCGGGTCCGACACCAACTCCGACAGTACGGCAGTTGCTGACGCCGCCGAAGCGCCCTCGAAGCGGTCAGCAGCCCCAAAAAAGATGTAGGCCAACACAATACCGCCAAATACGGCCGTGAAAGAGAGCACCACGAAGGCCGCAATAATGCTCAACGGCCCTGCCAACCGCCAGAACGGTGAGCAACCAGCGTTTTTCACCATGCCGTCCATGGCCAGCACAATCCCATGCCGGGCATGACGGCCAATCACCGCCTCCGTCACCATTAACGGCAAGGTAACCACCAGCAGACAGGCCAGGTACAGCAAGATAAACAGACCGCCGCCGTGGATACTGGCCAGATAGGGAAACTGCCACAGATTGGCCAGGCCAACCGTGGCACCCACAGAAGCCCAGAAAAAGGTAGATTTTCGGGTAAACGACCCTATTGACGTCTGGTACTTGCGCAGCATTACTTCCCCAGGCAGTGATGAGCGCATCATTGTAGCCGAAGCAAGCCGGCAGGAACGATACAAAACCCGAGCCAGACGGCGAATCCGTGACCCCTCTTGCACTCCTGCGCTACAATGCGCGCTTTGCTGGCGCACCGACGAGCCCAGCACCGTCATTCTTCCGATCCCGGACAGGATTCATGAGCAAGAAGAAAGCAAACGCCCCAACCAGCAACACCATCGCCCTGAACAAGAAGGCGAAGCACGAATACCATATTGAGGAGCGCTTCGAGGCTGGCCTGGCCCTGCTTGGCTGGGAAGTGAAGTCGTTGCGTGCCGGCAAGGCACAACTGGTTGATGCCTATGTACTGCTGAAGGATGGCGAAGCCTGGCTGCTGGGCTCCCACATCACGCCTCTGAATACTGCCTCTACCCATGTGATTGCGGACCCGACCCGCACTCGCAAACTGCTACTGCACGCCAAGGAAATCGCCAAGATTGTCGGCCAGGTGAATCAGGCGGGTTACACCTGCATCCCCCTCGCGCTTTACTGGAAAAAGAACAAGGTGAAATGCGAGATCGCCCTGGTGAAAGGCAAGAAGCTGTTCGACAAGCGCGCCACCGAGAAAGAGCGCGACTGGAATCGCCAGAAGCAGCGCATCATGCGTGAGGCCAACACCTGACACCAAAACTGTGTCGCATATGCACCCTCTTTGCTGATTCCAAAAAGCCTCCTATACTTTGAGGTCTTTCTTCAGCTGGCCCCGATGGCAGTACCAGGCGGCCCGGACTCCGGTACAAAGCATAGGGAGGGCTTATGTCAGCAAAACGGACGGTCATGACGTCGGTCGATCGCTCCTGGTTACGCATGGATACCCCGGAAAATCCCATGATGATTTCCGCGGTACTGGCCTTTGAGCACCCCATTCCGCTCAAGCGACTCAAGCGCACGCTGGAAGAACGCTTCCTGAAATTCCGGCGCTTTCGCCAACGCATCGTTGACAAAGGTGACAAAGTCTACTGGGAAGACGATCCCCTGTTCGACCTGGACAATCACCTGCACACCATCGCCCTGCCAGGCAATGCCGGCAAATCGGAACTCCAGGCGCTGGCCAGTGATTTCAACAGCACCGCTCTCGATTTCCGCCGGCCACTCTGGCAGATACACTACATCGACAACTATGAGAACGGCTGCGCCCTGTTAATCAGGATTCACCACTGTATTGCCGATGGCATTTCACTGGTGCGGGTACTGCTTTCGCTGACCGATCGCACTCCTGAACCCAAGCTCGAGCGCGTTGCACACCCAAAGCTACCCGCAAAACCCAACGGCACACCCGCCAGCCGGTTCCTGCACCGGATTGTAGACAGCACCCAGGCTGCCTGGGGACAGGCCAACCTGTTCGTCGATTCCATCCGCAAAGAGCCCGATTACCCACTGAAGCTGGCCACCACTGCCGGCGGCATTGTTATGGACCTGGCCAAACTGGGGCTTGCCCCCTTCGAGCCGAAAACCAGCCTGAAAAGCCCGCTGCTGGGCCGCAAACAGGTGGCCTGGGCCGAACCTCTTGAACTGGAAACCGTGAAACAGTGCGCCAGGACACTGGGCGGGACCGTCAACGACGTTTTACTGTGTGCTGCCACCGGTGCCCTGAGCCGGCATTTTACGGAGCACGGCCAGAGTATTCCGGACTGCGGCATTCGGGTTGCCGTTCCTTTCAACCTGAGGCCACTGGACCAGCCCATCGAAACTCTCGGCAATCAGTTTGGCTTGGTGCTGGTGTGCCTGCCTGTTGAGGTAACGGATCCGATCATGTGTTTCCGCCAGGTTCAGGAAAACATGAACCGGCTCAAACGGTCCTACCAGGCCCAGGTAACCTATAGCTTGCTGGACCTGTTTGGCCGCGGCCCGGACATTCTCGAACGCCGAGCTCTGGACCTACTCAGCAGCAAGGCCTCGGCGGTGCTGACCAATGTTCCCGGCCCACGCCATGCGGTTTACCTGGCGGGCAGCAAACTGGTTCAACCCATGTTCTGGGTACCCCAGAGTGGCAACATCGGTATTGGCATGAGCATTTTCAGTTACGCCGGCACGGTACAATTCGGCATAACGGTCGACAAAGGCATCAAAGCCGACCCGGGCGCGGTAATGGATTATTTCCGTGACAGCTTCGAGAACCTACATCAGGCTGCACTCACGAAAGCCGGCGCCGGCGGTTTCCGCCAGGCCTCCTAGGCTCACCAACGCCAGGCGTAGGTACAAATAGTAACGCCGTTACACAAAGAAGCCTTGAAGTCCGGCAATCCGGACACATATACTGAAAGAACAAGGGGACGACTTGGCTTCGACGCCGGTGACGAACCCTTGGGTGCATGCCGAGATGGCAGCGAATCTCGTAAATCCAAAGCTGCAACGTAATAGTCGCAAACGACGAAAACTACGCACTGGCGGCGTAAGCCGTTCCAGTCGTCCTGGCTGAGGCGCCTATAACTCAGTAGCAACATCCCAGGACGTCATCGCTTATAGGCTGCTCCGTTCATCAGAGCTCACTGGTGTTCGGCTAAGATTAAAGAGCTCGCCTCTTGCACCCTGACCTTCGGGTCGCTTGAGGTTAAATCAATAGAAGGACACTAAGCATGTAGACCTCAAGGCCTAGTGCTGGCGGACGCGGGTTCAATTCCCGCCGTCTCCACCACCTTCCAGAAAAAAGCCCCTGTTTTCAGGGGCTTTTTTCGTTTCTGACCTTCCGTTTTTTCTTCAGGTGTCATCGGCGCTTAACCTTGCCTAACCCCACCAACTGACGTAAAACAACCCTATATCGAGTGGTTAGCAAGCAATACACCCCCGGTATTGCCCGT
>NZ_DIHV01000005.1:0-13943 GCF_002420325.1 Marinobacter sp. UBA5687 | reverse complement strand
CAGAGAACGAAAGCCGTAACTTCTCATAGGGAACAACCGAGCAATGAACAACACGGAACAGCAATTCCTCAAAGCCCTGGACGACAAACTCTGGAAAGCCGCCGACAAGCTCCGCGCCAACCTGGATGCCGCAAACTACAAGCACGTGGTACTGGGCCTGATCTTCCTGAAATACGTCTCCGATGCCTTCGAGGAGCGCCAGGAAGAGTTGCTGGAGCGGTTCAAGGATGAGAACGACGACATTTACTACCTGCCGCCGGAAGACTACGACGGCAACGAGGACTACCAGCAAGCCCTGCTGGAAGAGCTGGAAGTATTAGATTACTACCGCGAAGCCAACGTGTTCTGGGTACCCAAGCCGGCCCGCTGGAGCACCCTGAAAGAGAAAGCCGTGCTGCCTGTGGGCACCGTGCTCTGGCAGGACGATGCCGGGAACGACGTAAAGCTGCGCTCCGTGTCCTGGCTGATCGACAACGCCCTGGAAGAAATCGAGAAGAGCAACGCCAAGCTCAAGGGCATCCTCAACCGCATCAGCCAGTACCAGCTGGACAACGACAAGCTGCTGGGCCTGATCAACACCTTCTCCGACACCTCCTTCACCCGGCCGGTATTCGAGGGCGAGAAGCTGAGCCTGCACAGCAAAGATATCCTCGGCCATGTGTACGAATACTTTCTGGGCCAGTTCGCCCTCGCCGAAGGCAAGCAGGGCGGCCAGTATTACACCCCCAAGAGCATCGTCACCCTGATTGTCGAAATGCTGCAACCCTACTCCGGCCGCGTATACGACCCGGCCATGGGCTCCGGCGGTTTCTTTGTCTCCAGCGACAAGTTCATTGAAGAACACGCCAGCGAACAACACTACGACGCCAGCGAGCAGAAGAAACACATCTCCGTGTACGGCCAGGAATCCAACCCCACCACCTGGCGTTTGGCCGCCATGAACATGGCCATCCGGGGCATCGACTTCAACTTCGGCAAGAAGAACGCCGACACCTTCCTGGACGACCAGCACCCGGACCTGCGCGCCGACTTCGTGATGGCCAACCCGCCGTTCAACATCAAAGACTGGTGGAGCGAATCCCTGGCCGACGACGTGCGCTGGAAGTACGGCACCCCGCCCAAAGGCAACGCCAACTTCGGCTGGATGCAGCACATGCTCCACCACCTGGCACCTACGGGCAGCATGGCCCTGCTGCTGGCCAACGGTTCCATGAGCTCTAACACCAACAACGAAGGCGAAATCCGTAAACGCCTTGTGGAAGAAGACCTGGTGGAATGCATGGTCGCCCTGCCCGGCCAGCTGTTCACCAACACCCAGATCCCGGCGTGTATCTGGTTTCTGACCAAAGACAAAGCCAACGGCATGGTGCGCAACGAGAAAAAGCGCGACCGCCGGGAAGAGTTCCTGTTCATCGACGCCCGCAACCTGGGCTTCATGCGGGATCGGGTGCTGCGGGACTTCACCAATGAGGACATCGCCAAGGTCGCCGACACCTTCCATGCCTGGCAGCGCGGCGAGGGTTATGATGATGTCGCCGGCTTCTGCAAATCCGCTAGCCTGGATGAGATCAAGAAGCATGATTTTGTGCTGACGCCGGGCCGTTATGTGGGCGCTCAGGAGCAGGAAGACGACGGTGAGCCTTTTGCTGACAAGATGGCGCGATTGACCGGACAGCTGCGGGAGCAGTTTGCTGAGAGTGACCGGCTGGAGGCTCAGATCAAGCGAAACCTCGGGGGGCTGGGGTATGAACTCTGAGCGTCCTCTGCAAATGAGGCCATCGCTATGAGTCGCTACGACATTACCGGCAGCGAGGGCGAGTACCAGCCGGGCTCCAACAACAAAGTGTTGCGTAATCTTCCCGGCATTACCGACCCGGAAGAAATGAACATAGCAGAGACAGACCTGCTTGAAGAACTCTACCTACAGGTATTCGACAATTTCCCGGAAGAGCTCACCTTCGAGACGCTCTGCCAGTGGCATCGTGCCTGGCTGGGTAATGTGTATAGCTGGGCAGGCCAGAGTCGTACCGTTGATATGTCCAAGCCGAACATCCGGTTTGCGTCACCGGTCCAGATTCCAAAGCTGGCAGAGACATTTGAAGCGCGCTATCTCTCCCGTTTTTACGAGCTTCCCGAGATGAGCGACGAAGAACTGGTCGCTTTCCTCGCCGAAGTGCATGTGGAGTTCATCCTGATTCACCCTTTTCGGGAGGGCAACGGGCGGATATCGCGATTACTACTGGATGTAATGGCCACCAAGGCCGGTGCCGAGCCGCTCGACTACAGCCTTTGGGATGAACACAAGGACTTCTACTTTAAAGCCATTCAGGCGGGGCGAGACGGAGATTATCAATACGTTGAACGCCTGATCCGGGACGTTCTGGAGGCACAGCAGTGAGCCTTTTTATCGTGAATCAGGAGGCCAACGCTAACTTTCTGGTGCGGCGCGCGCGGGATTTCAAACGCTTCTCGATAACCTCGGTACGCTCACCGGTTTCGATGGCGCTTGAGCTGGCGACAGCTCGCAGGATGCTGGCGCGGGAAACTGATACCTTGTCTGAGCTTTTTTTACGGACCATGGGGCGACTCCGGAACGAAATGATCGGTGAAATTATAACACTTGCCAGACATACCGTCGCCTCAGGAGTTGCCCAGCTGCCTGTTGGGGGATTACTAATAATCCGACGAATGATGACTCAGGAGCTTTGGGGACAGTCTGCTGAGAGCGACCGGCTGGAGACTGAGATCAAGCGGCATCTTGGGGGACTGGGATATGAGTGCTGATCAGTTTCCTTCGCACTGGCAATTGTTGCCTCTATCTGAAGCCGTGGATGCGCTGATTGATTACAGAGGAAAGACACCCCGGAAAACGAACCACGGGGTTCCTTTGGTCACAGCCAAAATCGTAAAAGGCGGAACGATTCTGCCTGCAACAGAGTACATTGCAGAGGAAGATTACGATTCTTGGATGGTTCGAGGGCTTCCCAAGGCAGGTGATGTTGTAGTAACCACAGAGGCTCCACTTGGCGAAGTCGCACAGTTGGCAAACGAGAATGTGGCACTAGCACAGCGCATCGTTACATTGCGAGGTGCCGAAGGCCTTCTACAAAACGATTACCTCCGTTATGTCATGCAAGGCGCTTACATTCAGGGACAATTAGAGTCTCGAGCAACTGGCTCTACCGTCAAAGGTATCAAGCAAAGTGAACTGCGGAAAATCATACTGCCGATTCCGCCTGAACATGAACAAATTAAGATCGCCGGCCACCTTAGGGCCTTGGACGACAAAATCCAACTCAACCACCAAATCAATCAAACCCTCGAACAGATGGCCCAGGCCATCTTCAAAAGCTGGTTTGTCGATTTCGACCCGGTCAAAGCCAAGATCGCCGCACTGGAAGCCGGCGGCAGCGAGGAAGAGACCCTGCTCGCCGCCATGCAGGCCATTTCCGGCAAAGGCGAGGCACAGCTAACCCGCCTCCAGGCCGAACAGCCCGAGCAATACGCCGAGCTCCGCGCCACCGCCGAGCTGTTTCCGTCGGCTATGCAGGATAGTGAGTTGGGGGAGATTCCGGAGGGGTGGGCGGCTCGGCCGTTTGGAGAACTCTTGGAAAAAACTATCGGCGGTGATTGGGGTAAGGAAGAACCCGACGAGAAACACACGGAAATGGTGAAGATACTCCGTGGCACTGACCTACCAAATATTTATGCCGGCGATGACGGGAAAGTACCTACGCGTTACGTTGAACCCAAGAAGCTCAAGACGCGCAGCCTCAAACCAGGTGACATAGTCATAGAAGTTTCCGGAGGAAGTAAAGGACAACCAACAGGTAGATCGTTGTTTTTGACCTCTCGCCTTCTGAAGCGGCTAGGTACATGCGAACCTGCCAGTTTCTGTCGGCTATTTCGCCCCAAAGATCAAGAAACAGGGCTGCTTCTCGGCCTGCACCTTCAGCATATATACGCAGAAGGCAAAACTTGGCTTTACCAGAACCAAAGCACTGGCATCAGTAACTTTCAAACAAAGATATTCCTCGAGCATGAATTGGTCGCTACGCCGCCAGAGACGGTGATGCACGTCTTCTACAAACGTGTCATCCCACTTATCAACAGGATTCACGGTGATGAGAGCGCAGTTCTTGCCGCACTTAGAGACTCTTTGCTCCCCAAACTCTTGTCCGGCGAACTCTCCATTACCCGCAACCTGAGTGAAACTGCGAGTGAATCGCTGACAGCAGAGCAGGAGGCAACTTGATGGAACTCTGGCTAACCCGAGCAGGATCTCATGGCGAGTTCGAACAAAAGTTCCTGGACGAAGGCCGAATCTATCTGACCTGGGACGAACTGGGTGAAGATCTGTCGAAACTGGATAACCGGCAGTCCCTTCTGGAACTCCTTGAGCAGACTTACCCGAATGAAAAGCTGAAGCGATTACAGAACCACAGCAGCCAAATCTGGCCGTTCGTCAAAACGATGCAAGCCGGTGACTGGGTGGTGCTCCCCTCCAAAAAACAGCCTGTGGTGTATGTCGGGAAGATAACGGGGGACTACGTTCATAACGCCAAAGGCCCGGATCCCTTCTTCCACTGGCGATCCGTCGAGTGGTTTGGGCAGGAGATCCCCCGCTCTCACTTTGGGCAAGACCTGCTCTACAGCTTCGGCGCGTTCATGACTATCTGCCGCATCAGGCGCAACAACGCATTGCTACGCCTGCAAGCCATGCACAAGTCTGGCTGGCAGGCTGAGAACACCAAGTCAGTGATCCAGCACACCGGCCAGCCCACTAACCACGATGCCGATGATGTATCCGATGATGACGGCTTCGATTTCAATCTGGCAGACCTGGCCAAACAACAGGTGGTCAGCCTGATTGAACAGAAATTCAAAGGCCATGAGTTAACCCGATTAGTCGGCGCCATACTCAAGGCACAAGGCTACACCATTTGGCAAAGCCCCGAAGGCGCGGACGGAGGTGCAAATATTCTGGCTTCCAATGGCATGATGGGCTTCGGCAGCCAAACCATCTGTGTGGAGGTGAAGTCCGGCACTGGAACGGTGGACAGGCCCACTGTGGACAAGCTCTTGGGAGCCATGTCGAAGTTCAACGCCGACCATGGTCTGTTTGTCGCTTGGGGCGGGTTCAAACAGAATGTGCAGAAGGACATGGCCAGCAGCTTCTTCCGTCTGCGGTTATGGTCTCAGGATGACTTGCTGGATGAGTTGTTCGCGGTATACGACAAGCTGGACGATGAGCTAAAAGCCCAGCTGCCACTAAAGCGAGTCTGGACGGTGGTTGCGGCGGATGACTGAAGCTTGGATTACTGGCGAGAAAATGAGCAATATGCAATAAATGCATATTGCCGAATCAGACGAGCCAGGAACTGCTAAAGAATCCTTAGGCGTTCAGTTGTTGCAAATCTAGCAACAACTGCCGGAACAAAGAAGCGGGAACTCTCCGGTATTTCCGGAACGTTCGATCAGCGACCAAACGCACAGGTTCGAAACCGGCAACCACCGAGGTTCTCTCGGTAGTTGCGCCACTTGCATCGAAGATCCGAAAGAACACTGGTTCCATTCAGGAACCTATGGCTAGAGAAAGTCCGCATACTCTCGAAGCTTTGAAACCGTTTGAGGTAACTGCTGCTTTTGCAGGGTTGCCAGGAAGATTTCGACACTGAGCGGTGGATTTTTCAAGTCCGTTTATGCCAGCCGCATCAGCGCATCCCGCAAGGGGGCGGGATAGAGTACGCAGGCATCGTAGACGACGGTGAACTTGCTCATTGCCTGTCAGTACCCCATTCCCTCGTTCTGTGACAGTTCGGCCAATTCATCCAGTGTGGCCTGCCGTTGACGATCGATCTGTTCCTTGTAGCTCAACACATCCTGCAACTTGACCCGCCGATGCGCACCCACCTTCCGGAAGGGTATATCACCCGCCTCCAGCAGCCGAACCAGAAAGGGGCGGCTGACGTTCAAGAGGTTGGCCGCATCCTGTGTGCTGATTTCCTGATGATAGGGGATCAGGCTGATGGCATTGCCCTGGGATACTTCCGCCAGCATGTCCAGCAGAATTTGTAGCACATGCCCCGGAAGCACCAGCTCGTCAGCTTCGCCGTTGCTACCACGCAGAGAGAGCTGCACACGATCCACATCGGCGTATTTGGACAAGGTGCGGCTGGAAAGCTTGGCCTGTTCCACCTCGGCCGCCGTCGGCAAATGAACAATTTTCTGAGCAGACATTGCATGCCCCCTTAAAATAAACAACAAACACTCGACCCATATTATGCTTCCCAGACGAAATAAACGAAACAAACGAAATAGACGATTTTATTCTAAGCGCATACAGACTGTGGCTGTTTAGCCAGCTATCGACCATACTCTGGCCAAGCCTGTTGAAATTGCGTGTGTTTTCTTTGGCGGTAAGCTTTGAATAAATCCGGTTAAGTAAGGAAGTACGGAGTGACGGAAGATCAGCTGGAACAACAATGCCTGGAATGGTTTGCCGAAGGCGGTTGGGAGATCGCCCACGGGCCTGACCTGGCACCGGAGGGCGAAGCCCCGGAACGCGCCGATTACCGGCAGGTATTGTTGCTGGCGGATCTTGAGGCGGCCATTCACCGCATCAACCCTCACCTGCCCCAGAGCGCCGTTGAACAGGCTGTGGCGGTCGTCCGCAAACCGGAAAGCCTGGATGTGGTGGTCAGCAACCGGGCCTTCCACCGCCTGCTGCTGGACGGCGTTCCCGTTGAGTACAAGCGCGACGACAAGGTGATCCACGACCAGGCCTTTCTGGTGGATTTTGGTGACCTCACCGCCAACCGCTTTCGTGCCATCAACCAGTTCACCCTCGAAGGCTCCAAGCAGCTCCGCCGGCCGGATGTGATCTGTTTTATCAACGGCCTGCCCCTGGCAGTGCTGGAGCTGAAGAGCCCCGGTGCCGAGAACGTGAACATCTGGGATGCCTACAACCAGATCCAAACCTACAAAGACGAATGCTCCGATCTGTTCGCCTACAACGAGGCGGCGATTATCAGCGACGGCTATCTGGCCCGAGTGGGCTCGCTAACCGCCAGCCAGGAACGCTACATGCCCTGGCGCACCATCAAGCATGAGGACGACAAGCCCCTGCTGGAATGGCAGCTGGAAACCATGGTGCGGGGCTTCTTCGACCGGGAGCTGTTTCTGGATTACATCCGCTACTTCGTGATCTTCGAAACGGATTCCGACAAGCTGATCAAGAAGATCGCCGGTTACCATCAGTTCCATGCGGTGCGTGAGGCGGTTCGTGCAACTGTGATTGCCGCTCGGGATATGAGCGGCGATGGTATCAGCGAGAAGCGGGCCACCTACGGCGACGAGGTTCAACCCGGCAGCAAAAAAGCTGGCGTGGTTTGGCATACCCAGGGCTCCGGCAAGAGCATTTCCATGTGCTGTTACGCCGGCAAGCTGCTGCAGCAGCCCGAGATGAACAACCCCACGCTGATTGTGGTCACCGACCGTAACGATCTGGATGGCCAGCTGTTCGCCACTTTCAGCGCCGCCCGGGAATTGTTGAAGCAGGAACCGGTGCAGGCCGATGACCGGGATACCCTGCGCCGCCTGCTGTCAGAGCGGGAATCCGGCGGTATCATCTTCACCACGGTTCAGAAATTCGCCCTGCTGAACGACGAATCCGGCCACCCGATTCTGAACGACCGCCACAACATCGTGGTGATCTCGGACGAAGCCCACCGCAGCCAGTACGGCCTGAAAGCCACCCTCAAGAAAGACGGCACCTACAAGTTCGGCTACGCCCGCCACATGCGCGATGCCCTGCCCAATGCCTCGTTCATCGGCTTTACCGGCACCCCCATCGAGAACGAGGACAAAGACACCAGGGCCGTATTCGGCGATTACGTGTCCATCTACGACATTCAGGATGCGGTGGACGATGGTGCAACCGTGCCCATCTTCTACGAATCCCGCCTGGCCAAGCTGGACATCAACCGCGAACAGATCGAGGAGCTGTCCGATCAGGTGGAGGAAGTGGTTGAAGACGACGAAGACGTTGGCAGCCGCGAGAAAACCAAGGGCGAATGGAGCCGGCTGGAAAAGCTGGTGGGTGCCGGCCCGCGACTGAAGCAGGTGGCGGAAGACCTGGTGAACCACTTTGAAACCCGCTCCAGCACCATAGACGGCAAGGCCATGATTGTGGCCATGAGCCGGGAGATTGCGGTTCACTTGTATAACGAGATTGTCGCCCTGCGCCCGGAATGGCACGACGACGATCCGGAGAAAGGCGCCATCAAGGTTGTGATGACCGGCTCCGCCTCTGACCGGGCCCTGCTGCAACCGCACATCCACAACAAGCAGACCAAGAAACGGTTCGAGAAGCGCTTCAAGGACATCAACGATCCGCTCAGGCTGGTGATCGTGCGGGATATGTGGCTGACCGGCTTCGATGCGCCCTGCTGTCACACCATGTATGTGGACAAGCCCATGAAGGGCCACAACCTGATGCAGGCCATTGCCCGCGTAAACCGCGTGTTCAAGGACAAGCCCGGCGGGCTGGTGGTGGATTACATCGGCATCGCCAATGAGCTCAAGCAGGCCCTGAAAACCTATACAGACGCCAAGGGCAAG
The DNA here is from genome assembly GCF_002420325.1 of Marinobacter sp. UBA5687. Classification (NCBI taxonomy): domain Bacteria; kingdom Pseudomonadati; phylum Pseudomonadota; class Gammaproteobacteria; order Pseudomonadales; family Marinobacteraceae; genus Marinobacter; species Marinobacter sp. UBA5687. Next base: position 5,321 of record NZ_DIHV01000005.1, on the reverse strand, counting down.
GGCTCCCCCACCCACAGCGCCGATGAAGCCTACGCCATCCTGCTGGAGAAGCTGGACATCATCCACGGCATGTTTGCGCCCGGCCCCAAAGGTAAGGGATTCAGCTACAGCGGATTCGAAACCGAGCCCCACAAGTATCTGGTGCCCACCGCCAACTACGTGCTCAGCCTGGAAGACGGCAAGAAGCGCTTCCTGGATACTGTGCTGGCCATGAACAAGGCCTTCTCCCTGTGCGCCACCCTGGACGAAGCCCAGGAACTTCAAAAAGAAGTGGCGTTCCTGTCGCAGGTGAAGACAGCCATCACCAAATTCACCAGTGTGGACAAGAAGCTGACCGAGGAAGAGAAGAACACCGCCCTAAAGCAGATCCTGGACAACGCGCTGGTCGCCGAAGGGGTAACCGATGTCTTCGCCCTGTGCGGCCTGGACAAGCCCAACATCGGGCTGCTCTCTGACGAGTTCCTGGAAGACGTTCGGCAGATGCCCTACAAGAACTTCGCCGTGGAGCTGCTGGAAAAGCTGCTCAAAGACGACATCAAGGCCAAAACCCGCAACAACGTAGTGCAGGAGAAGAAATACGCCGACCGCCTGCAGGAGACGTTGCGCAAATACAACAACCGGGGCATCGAAACTGCTCAGGTGATCGAAGAGCTGATCGCAATGGCCAAGCAGTTCCAGGCTGAAATGGAGCGGGATGCTGCGCTGGGCCTGAATCCGGACGAAGTGGCCTTCTACGACGCCCTGGCCAGCAATGAAAGCGCCGTGCGGGAGCTGGGCGACGAGATCCTGAAGAAGATCGCCGTGGAGATCACCGACAAGCTGCGCAAATCCACCACCGTGGACTGGCAGGTACGGGAGAGCGTGCGGGCCAAGCTTAGGATTCTGGTGCGGCGGACGTTGCAGCGGTACAAGTACCCGCCAGACAAGGCGCCAGCGGCGATTGAGTTGATTATGGAGCAGGCGGAAGCCTTATCTAACCACTGGACAAGGTGAGTAATGAATTACTATACCGAGGGATTCGAACGTAAGGTGAAACGCGGAATCGAGATCACTGCCGTCCCCTAGATCTGCCCGGCAGGGTTCTGGACGATTGGGTACGGCCACCTCTGCGACGCCGCATGAACCAGAGATTCAACTGAATCAAATCCCGGGCTGCAACTCCACCTGCACCTCTCGCGATTTGCCGGCCCGTTCCACGGACAAGACCACCACATCGCCGACCTTCCTGTCGTCGAGCCAGGCGAGCAGGTTGGCCACATCGTCGATCGCCGTGCCGTCGATGCGAACGATGCGGTCGCCGGGCACGATGCCTTGCGGGGTAATCTCGACCCCAGCGAGCCCGGCTTTGTGTGCTGCAGAGCCGGGGGTGACACGCAGCACGAACACGCCCTTGTTTCCGGTCAGTGCAAGCAGGCGCTGATTGAGCTGTTCGTCCACCTCGATGCCAAGCGCCGGGCGGATGTACTTGCCGGACTTGATGAGTTGCGGCACTACCCGCATGACGGTGTCCACCGGCACTGCAAAACCGATCCCGGCCGAGGCGCCGGAGGGGCTGTAGATCGCCGTGTTGATGCCGATAAGCCGCCCGGCCGAATCGAGCAGGGGGCCGCCCGAGTTGCCGGGGTTAATGGCGGCGTCGGTCTGGATCAGGTGATCAATAGCCGGGCCGCCCGCTTCTCCCGGTAACGAGCGGTCGAGCGCGGAGACGATGCCGGTGGTGAGCGTCCAGTCCAGGCCAAAGGGGTTGCCGATAGCAAACACTTTCTGTCCCACCTTGAGGTCGGCGCTGGTGCCGACCGGCACTGCAGGCGGGCGTTTGAAGCCGACGCCGATCTTGAGTACGGCGATGTCGTGTGCTGGGCTAGCCCCCACCAGTGCGGCCCGGTAGTCGCGGCCATCGGCGAGTTTGACGGTGGCTTCGGACGCGCCCTGGATAACATGGAAGTTGGTGACGACGTGGCCGGCGTCGTCCCAGATGAAGCCCGATCCCGTGCCACGGGGCACGGAGAAGACATTGCGCGTCCAGACGTCGCGCACCAGCTGCGCGGTGGTGATGTAGACCACCGATGCTCGGGATTTCTCGAACAGTTCGATGGTGGCCTGTTCGTCTGCGGCCAGATCGCCACGCGGCGTGACGGTGCGCTCAGCGGCTTCGCGCGGGCTGAACCAGGCTTCGATGGCGGGCAGGAACTGCCAGAACAGCATGAGTGCGGCAACGCACGTAGTGATGAAGAGCCACCGCCGGACGAATTGATCCGGAGCTGGGCGTTGTGGGTAAGGATCGGGGTAAGCCATGACGGGGGTTCCTTTCGAGTGATTTAGCGCCAAAGGCCGCTCAGGCCCCGGCGTGGTGGGCGCATCGGGGCGAACGACCTTGGTACGAGATATTCCGTTTGGAACGGCAGGGTCTGCGATGACTGAGGCGCCAACTCCATCAGGCGCGCGATACGATCCTCTGTCGTCGGATGCGTGCGCAACCAGGACGGTTCGGGATTGCCCCAACCGGGCAACATCCAGGCGCGCCACGAGCGGCTCACCCGTTCGATCTTCGCCAGCGCCGAGGCGAGTCCGTGCGGATCCCCCGTCAGCTCTACGGCCATCCGGTCGGCATCGAACTCTCGCACGCGTGACAGGCCCAACTGCGCGAGCAGTGCCAGTTGCGGCGAAGCGGCCAACAGCAGTAAGCCAAGCCAGTTAATTTCTACGGTACCGGCCAACAGCGCCGGCATACTGATCAGGAGCGTAATCTGACCCAGCAATGCCAGCAGGCTCGTGAGCCGGCTGATCGAATCAGCCAGACCCATGACACGCAGATCGTCTTGAGCGATGTGCGCGACCTCATGCGCCAGCACGGCTTGCAGTTCCCGGATACTCAGGCTGCGGAGCAGGCCATCAGTGAGGGCAATAGAGGCATGGCGTCGCGAACCAGTAGCAAAAGCGTTGACGATGCCGCTGGGCACATAGTGGGGAACCGGCGTATTCGGTAATCCGGCGCGCACGGCCAACTCCCGCAACAGCGACCAGATTGCGGGGGCTTCCTGGTAATGCAAGGGACGGGCGCCATAGAGGCGCAAGGTCATCGCAGGGGCGGCGACAGGCTCGATCAGCAGGGTCAATGCGCAGGTTGCCAGTGCCAGCCAAAGGCCAATCTCGCCGAACAGCAGACTACCAGCGGTTGCTGCGATCCCCACCAGGGTCAAAACCAGCAGCGCGGTTTGAAAGCGATTGAGCCAGCGGTGCCTCGACCTGGCATCGTGTCGATCGTCTAGACTATAAAGAGCCATGGTCCAATTGCTCGCTCATCCGGTCGTCGCGTTCACGCATGAGCCAATAGGTCAGACCCAAGGCCAGTATCGTCCCCGCCAGGGCGGCCACTTTGGCAGGATCAACGTCAGGGCCAAGGATGATGAACTTGCGGGCCAGTGCCAGGATCGCGATCAGAATGACGGTCTTGACCTGGATGATGCTTTCCTTACGCAGCGCCACTCTGACGATCGAATGTTTGAATTCCATCGCGATCAGGAGCGTCATGATCATGCCGAACACATTCTGGAATACCTTGTGATCCAGGGGATTGAAGGCATCGAGGACCAGCAGCGTGAAGACGATAGCGATGAGCTGGAACAGCGACACCACGATGATGACGGCAATGACCGCTGACAGAACGAGGGCGACGACCTGCTCGAAGCGCTCGTAAACCGTCATCAGCCGCCACTGGGAGCGCATCTCGTCAAGGGTCGTGTGGCCAGGTTCTTTAGGCATAAGCGTTGCTCTCTCTTTCAATGAAACGTTAATGGAACGGGGAGTGCGAGAAGACGACTCGATCAGCCTTTTGCACGTCAACCCTTTGTCCCGTGCATGGCATCAAGCCGGCTTCTGGTCTGGCGGCAGCAATCCCAGCAGATCCGCCTGCAAATGTTGCAACTTGTCGATGCCAGCCCTCAATGCCTCGACACGGCCGGCATTTTTCATTTCACTCAGGGTGTTCGCTAACTGCTGGATGCTCTGATGCAGGACATCGACCTGATCATCAGGGTCCTTGCCGAAGAACGTAGGGCGGCCACTTTGATCCCGCCAGTATTGGAGTGCTTCGGGTTGAGGCGGCACTTGGGTCTTACCTGACAGATAGTCGATCATCTGGGAAATCCAGACCCGGTGGTCGGCGTATGTGAACGGCACGGGCAGCGCGGAGCGACTGTCAGGTTTGAATCCCTTCCAGGATAAGGGTACCTGCCAGGTGTGTAGCCATTGCTCGAATTCATGCGCCGGCATCGGATGCCCGATGGCATAACCCTGGCCCCACTCGCATCCCAGACGCAGCAGCATTTCACCATGCTGAATGGATTCGACTCCCTCCGCGATGCAGTTTCTGCCAAACGACCTTGCCAGTGCCAGTAGCGCATCCAGGATGGCGATATCGTCCGGATCCTCGAGCATGTCGCGTATAAACCCCTGGTCGATCTTGAGCAGGTACGCGGGCAGGCGCTTCAGATAGGTCAGCGATGAATAGCCGCTGCCGAAATCGTCGAGGGCAAAACGCAATCCCATCCTCTCGCACAGCGCCATCAACTGAGACACTTGAACGAAGTCCTCCACGGCGCTGGTTTCGAGGATTTCCAGTTCAAGGTCTTGCGGCTGGACACCGGGATGTCGTGACAACATACCCCGTAGATGCATGATGAAGTCCGGTTGCAGCAAGTGCCGCGCACCGATATTCACGCTGATCGGGACATGAAGGCCGGCCTTGCGCCAAACTTCGATCTGGGTCAGCGCAGCCTCGATGGTCCATTTCCCCACGTCAATCCCGAGCGGATGGTTCTCAATGATGGGTATGAAGAAGGCAGGAGATAACAAGCCACGCGTCGGATGTTGCCAGCGGATCAAGGCTTCGGCGCCCAGCACCTCACCGGTGCGCATGTTGACCTTAGGTTGGAAGTAAAGCAGAAACTGCCCATTGGCAAGTGCATTCTCTATGCTGTCCAATCCTTCGTGACGGGTGCGCAGCGTACGATCCTTCTCCGTATCGAAAACGTGATATCGATTCTTGCCAGCTTGCTTGGCGAAATACATGGCCTGATCTGCCTGCCGCAGTAGTTGGTCGGCGTCGATGTCTTCGCCTTGCGGGTAGTAGCTCACACCGATACTCGCGCTCACTTCGCACAGTGCGTCACCAATCGGTACGGGCTGTGCCGCTACCTCGATCAGGCGATCAAGAATTGGTAGGCTGAAGGAGTTTTCCGGCAGATCGACCAGAACGGCGACAAACTCATCACCTCCAAGACGGGCCAAGGTATCGTCTTCGCGCAACACCTGCGTCATAC
>NZ_DIHV01000039.1:0-7306 GCF_002420325.1 Marinobacter sp. UBA5687 | reverse complement strand
GGTATGGCTTTGATACTGACTTTAATGGTGTTTGCTCTTTACAACGACCTGATGCGGTTGTGAGAATTGCGGGCTCCTTACCGCACATTAACCAGGCGAAATAACTGAATGAGACGTTCCCTTCTAGCTGTAGCCGTTGGCCTCGCAATTACCGCAACCGGTATAAAGCCAGCGCTGGCGGATGAATTCACGGTTGCGGATATTGAGGTAGAGGGCCTTCAGCGGGTTTCAGCGGGTTCTGTGTTTTCGGCTTTTCCGGTGAACATCGGCGAGCGTATGGACGAGACCAGGTTGGCCGACGCCATCAAGGATCTGTTTCGGACCGGATTGTTTACGGATATTCAGGCCAGTCGTGATGAAGGCGTGCTGATTCTGTCGGTGCGTGAACGCCCGTCGATTTCCTCCATTGAGATCGAGGGTAACAAGAATATCGAAACCGAGATGCTGATGGATGCCCTGGCCGGTGCGGGCCTGGAGGAAGGTCAGGTATTTCGGCGTGCTACCCTGGAGAAACTGGAACTGGAGATCCTTCGCTCCTACATCGCCCAGGGCCGCTACAACGCAAGAGTAAAAGCCACCGCGGAAGAGTTACCCAGGAACCGTGTTGCCATTCGCCTGGACATCAACGAGGGTTCTGTCGCTGCCATTCAGCACATCAATATTGTTGGGAACGAAGATTTCAGTGATGAAGAACTCATCGGCCTCTTCGAGTTGCGTACCAGTAGCTGGTGGAACTCGCTGACCAACAAAGATAAATACGCCCGGGAACGTCTGAGCGGGGATCTGGAGTCTCTGCGTTCGTTTTATCTTGATCGCGGCTATCTGGACTTCAACGTTGAATCCAGCCAGGTGTCCATCTCGCCGGACAAGCAGGAAGTCTTTATTGCTATTTCCGTTAATGAAGGCCCCCAGTACACCATCTCGGATATTCGTTTTCGGGGTGAGCTGATTGTCGGCGAGGAAGAGCTACGGAAATTCATTCCGGTTAAAGAAGGGGATGTATTCTCCCGTGCACAGATGACGGCGATTTCCGAAGCGCTCTCGTTCCGGCTCGGTCGCGAAGGCTATGCGTTCGCCAACGTCAACGCGGTACCGGAGCCGGGTGAAGACAATACAGCTGCTGTTACCTTCTTCGTGGAGCCCGGCAAGCGGGCGTATGTCCGCCGGGTAAACTTCGACGGCAACGTGTCCACCAAGGATGAGGTGCTGCGCCAGGAAATGACCCAGATGGAGGGCGGGGTAGCCTCGTCCGACCGCATCGAATTCTCCAAAACCCGTCTTGAGCGCCTTGGGTTTTTCCAGACGGTCGATGTCGAAACGGTTCCGGTACCCGGCACCGACGATCTGGTTGATGTGAACTACAGCGTGCAGGAGCAACCAACGGGCAGCTTGTCCGCGTCGGTGGGCTTCTCGCAAAATTCCGGCGTAATCCTGGGTGCCTCGGTCTCGGAGAACAATTTCTTCGGTACCGGCAAGCGCGTTTCGTTTGGTGTGAACGTCAGCGATTCGGTGAAAAGCGCCAATGTGTCTTATCTGGATCCATACTATACGGTGGACGGGGTAAGCCGGGGCTTCAGTTTGTTTGCCCGTGAGACCGATTACGAGGAAGAGGATATTTCCTCCTACCTGCTGGATGAATACGGTGGTCGGGTAACGTTCGGGTATCCGACAGATTCCATTACGCGGTTGAATTTCGGTGCTGGCGTTACCCAATCAAACATTAAGCCGGGTGTATTCTCAGCCCAGGAAGTTCGCGATTTTATCGCCGACGAAGGGGATTCGTTCACCAATTACTTCCTGTTTGGTAGCTGGCGGCGGAGTACTCTCAACCGAGGTGTACTGCCGACCAAGGGTTACAGTCATTCCCTGTCGCTGGATGTCGCTGTTCCAGGCAGTGACCTGACCTTCTACAAGGCGACCCACAAAACGGATTTCTATTTCCCGCTGACGGATTCTGCCAACTGGGTTTTACGGGCGCGAACTGAGATTGGCTATGGAGACGGCTACGGTGACCGCAGTCAGATGCCGTTCTTCGAGCATTTCTATTCCGGGGGCTATGGCTCTGTAAGGGGATATGAAGCAAACTCTTTGGGTAACAAGGCGGAGCGTGCAGCAGGCGACTTCTCGGATCCCGATCCGTTCGGTGGTAACGTTCTGACAGAAGGCGGGCTGGAGTTGATCTTCCCGACGCCTTTTGCAGGAGATTCGCGTTCGATGCGCACGTCGTTCTTTGTCGATGCCGGTCAGGTGTTTGATACCGAAAGAGGTTTTGACCCTGAGTTGGGTGAGGTACGGACTTCAGCCGGTATCAGTTTCCAGTGGATCACCGCGGTAGGTCCCTTGGCTTTCAGTCTGGCCAAGCCACTGAACGATAAATCCGGTGACGATACCCAGGTCTTCCAGTTCTCACTGGGGCAGACGTTCTGACCGGGCTATAAAAAAAGAAAGAATGAAACAAAGGAGAAGATTGATGACCCGTTTGATGACTATCCTTGCCGCCGCTCTTATGGCCTTCTCGGCCCAGGTGGCGGCGGAGACCCGTATTGGTGTGGTGGATCTGCGCCAGGCCCTGTTCTCTTCCAATGATGCCCAGGCCTTCAGCGAAAAACTCCAGCAGGATTTTGCCGGCGACGAAGCCCAGGTGCGTGAAGCTCAGGAGGCCGCTCGCAAGTTAAAGGATCGGCTGGAGAAGGATGGCGCCATGATGAACGAGAGCGAGCGTAATCAGTTGGCCGCCGAGTTTCAGGAAAAGGTAAAGGAGTTTAATTTCCTCAAGCAACGCCTCGACGCCACCGTTAACCAGCGCAAGCAGCAGTTTCTGGAAGGTGCGCGCCCTGAGGTGGACGTCGCTGTGAAGGAACTCCTGGAAGAAAATGACCTTGATCTGATTCTGCCCAGCGAAGCGGTGGTTTACGTCAAGCCGGAGATGAACCTCACCACACAGCTGCTCGAAAAACTGAACCAGTGATGTAGAAAGGGGCTCCCCGGCCCCTGTGTTTGGAGAAAACGATGACACAGAAGTCCTATCGGCTGCAGGAGATTGCCGAGGCATTGGGAGCGAGCCTCCGGGGAGACCCCGATATCCTTATTACCGGGCTTGCCACCTTGCAGGCAGCCGTCCCGGGCCAGATCAGTTTTCTGGCAAATCCCTCCTACGCCAAATACCTGAAAGATACCCGGGCGTCAGCGGTGATTGTGTCTGCGGCTGCGGCGGATGAAGTTCCGACCAATGTCCTGTTACTGGACAACCCCTACCTGGGCTATGCTCACCTCAGTCATTGGTTTGATCCGGCTCCCAAGGCTTCCCCAGGCATTCATCCAACAGCCGTGGTTGATGAGTCTGCCAGTATTCCTGAATCTGCTTCCATAGGCCCGCACGTTGTGATTGAGGCCGGGGTTCGTATTGGTGAGCGGGTGGCTGTCGACGCTGGTGGTTTTATTGGTGCAAGAGCATGTATTGGAGACGACAGTGTGCTTCGGCCCCGGGTCACGCTTGCTCATGATGTGGTGGTTGGTAAGCGCTGTCATATTCTCAGTGGCGCGGTGATTGGTTCCGACGGCTTCGGGTTTGCCAATGAAAAGGGTGTCTGGCATCGCATCGCGCAGCTCGGTGCCGTGGTGCTGGGCGACGACGTGGAGGTTGGCGCCAATACCACCATTGATCGTGGCGCTCTGGACGACACCACGATAGGCAACGGCGTAAAGCTGGACAACCTGATTCAGATTGCTCACAACGTGCAGATTGGTGATCACAGCGCGATGGCGGCCAAGGTTGGTATCGCAGGTAGCACCCGAATTGGCAATCACTGCGTGTTTGGTGGCGCCTCTGGCGTGGCTGGTCACCTCGAAATAGCCGATCAGGTTCACCTTACGGGTATGACCCTGGTGACCGGTGATATCCGGGAATCGGGGGTGTATTCTTCCGGCACTAGTGCGGATACCAATCGCCAATGGCGAAAAAATGCCGTCCGCTTTCGCCAGCTGGATGCTCTGGCGCGACGGATTAAAGAACTGGAAAAGAAATTAGAGGGCTGAGGCCGATCAAGATGATGCACATCGATGAAATTCTGGAGTACCTGCCGCACCGTTACCCCTTCTTGCTGGTGGATCGGGTGACTGAGGTCGAAAAAGGGAAGTCGATCAAGGGGTACAAGAATGTATCGTTCAACGAGCCCTTTTTTACCGGTCATTTTCCGGACAATCCGATCATGCCGGGCGTCCTGATCATTGAAGCCATGGCGCAACTGTCAGGAATTCTTGGTTTTGTGACTGTGGAACGGAAACCGTCGGATGGCGTGGTACAATATTTGGCTGGGTCCAGTAAAGCGCGTTTCAAGCGCCCCGTTTTACCGGGTGATCGCTTGGATATGGAGTCTGAGTTCATCTCTGGCAAGCGCGGTATCTGGAAGTTTGATTGCCGTGCACTCGTTGATGGCGAGGTGGTATGCGTGGCAGAAATACTTACCGCTGAGAGAGAAGTTTGATGGCGACAAATGACTGGTCGGGTGTCCATCCTCAAGCGATTGTGGACCCGTCAGCCAAACTGGCGGATAACGTGACGGTTGGCCCCTGGAGTTATATCGGTCCGGGGGTGGAGATTGGTGAAGGTACCGAGATTCTCTCTCACGTGGTTATCAAGGGGCCGACAGTGATCGGCCGCAACAACCGAATTTTCCAGTTCTCCAGTATCGGCGAAGAATGCCAGGACAAGAAATACGCTGGTGAGCTGACCACGTTGGTCATTGGTGATGACAATGTTATCCGCGAGAACTGTACGATCCATCGTGGCACCATTCAGGACCGGGGTGAGACCCGGATCGGTAATGGCAACTTGCTGATGGCTTATGTGCACGTGGCCCATGACTGTATTGTCGGAAATCATACCATTCTGGCCAACTGTGCCACCCTGGCAGGGCATGTGTCCGTGGGTGATCATGCCATTCTCGGTGGCGGTACCATGGTTCATCAGTTCTGTCATATCGGGCCCCACAGCATGGCTGCCGGGGGCAGTATCGTACTCAAGGATATTCCTGCCTATGTTATGGCCAGCGGCCAGTCTGCCCAGCCTCATGGCATGAATGTGGAAGGGCTGAAGCGACGTGGTTTTGCCAAGGATACGCTCCTTAGTCTTCGCAGGGCCTACAAAGTGGTTTATCGCCAGGGCCTGACGACCGAGCAGGCCATCGAAGAGCTGGAGCGCAACTTTGCCGATGTCCCAGAGGTACTCCCGCTGATTGACTCGCTCAAGGGAGCGGATCGCGGCATCATTCGTTAAGCCAGCCGGAGGCCGCTGGTGACACATCGACAGGCCAACTCGGCCACGTTCTCAGGACGAACCATAGCCATTATTGCGGGCGAGGCATCGGGAGATATTCTCGGTGCCGGCCTGATTCGTGCGCTAAGAAAGCGTTACCCGAAGGCTCGTTTTGTCGGCATCGGCGGCGATGAAATGATCGCTGAAGGCTTTCACTCGCTGGTGCCAATGGAACGGCTTTCCGTGATGGGCCTGGTGGAAGTGCTCGGGCGAATCCGCGAGCTGTTCAGTATCCGTGCCCGTCTGCTGGATTATCTGTTTACTACCCCCCCGGATGTTGTGGTCGGTATCGATTCGCCGGACTTCACACTGGCCATCGAGCGTCGATGCCGGGAAGCGGGCATCCCGTCGGTACACTACGTAAGCCCTTCAGTTTGGGCCTGGCGCCAGAAGCGTATCTTCAAGATTGCCAAGTCTGTCGACCTTATGTTGACCCTGTTTCCCTTTGAAGCCCGTTTTTATGAGGAGCATCATGTGCCGGTGTCTTTTGTGGGGCACCCTCTGGCCGACAGGATAGAGCTGGAACCGGATACTCTGGCGGCGCGGAAAAGTCTTGGTCTGGAGGTCGATAAACCTGTGCTGGCGGTGTTACCGGGTAGTCGAGGTGGTGAAGTTGAGCGCCTGGGTACTCTGTTTCTGGAAGCTTCCCGTTGGCTCCAGGCTCGCCGCCCCGATCTCCAGCTGGTTATTCCTTGCGTCAATCGGGATCGTGAACGGCAGGTGCGTGATCTGGTTGAATCCCTGGAGGTGAGCTTGCCTGTCACGCTGGTTCGTGGTCGCTCGAGGGAGGTGATGGCCGCCAGCGATGTGGTGCTGCTGGCGTCGGGTACCGCGACGCTGGAGGCTATGTTACTGAAAAAACCGATGGTGGTAGGTTACCGGCTCAGCGATTTCAGTTACAAGATATTGTCCAGGTTGGTCAAGGTTCCCTGGGTGGCGCTTCCTAATTTGTTGGCCCAGGAGCAGCTGGTGCCCGAGTTGTTACAGGACGACGCAACGCCGGAGAAGTTGGGGGCGGCGGTTCTGGAAAGGCTGGAAAACGAACAGGAACGCGACAGGCTGCACCAGGCGTTTCTGGAGTTGCACCAGGTGCTGCGCCAGGGCGCTGACGAACGTGCGGCGGCAGCGGTGTCTGAGCTGCTGGAGTCTCGAAGCTGATGGTGGCCAAGGCACTTCCTCCTTTTCAGTGTTCCTATCGCGGCTCGCTATTGGCGGGTGTGGACGAAGTGGGGCGTGGCCCGCTCATCGGGGCGGTTGTGACGGCCGCTGTGATTCTTGATCCAGTGCGGCCTATCCCCGGGCTGGCGGATTCCAAAAAGCTTACCGAAAAGAAACGCCTGCGATTATATGACGATATTCTGGAAAACGCGGCTGCCTGGAGCCTGGGCCGATGCGAGGCCAGTGAAATCGACGAGCTGAACATTTACCAGGCGACAATGCTGGCCATGAAGCGTGCCGTTGAGGGGCTCTCGATAGCCCCGGAGTACGTTCTTGTGGACGGGAACCGTTGCCCGAAGTGGCGCTGGCCATCCGAGCCCGTGATCAAAGGTGATAGTCGGGTTGAGGCGATCAGTGCTGCCTCCATCCTGGCAAAGGTGACGCGAGATCGCGAGATGGAGGCGCTGGATGTCCGGTTTCCGGGTTTTGGGCTCGCCCAGCACAAAGGGTACCCCACGCCTGTGCATCTCGAGGCGCTCAATCGCCTTGGGGTGACCCCGGAGCATCGCCGATCCTTTCGGCCGGTAAAGATGGCGCTGGATGCCGTCGGGGTTTATGGAGGTTCGTCCGCGCCTGTTCAGGAGTTGAACTATCCTGCCGATTTATTTGAAAATATCGATTGACAGGGTGCGGGGCCGGCGGTAGTATACGCGCCACGTTGACAGGGGTGGCCCGGTTAACAAACAGTTTGATGCGGGGTGGAGCAGTCTGGTAGCTCGTCGGGCTCATAACCCGAAGGTCGTTGGTTCAAATCCAGCCCCCGCTACCAGTAAA
>NZ_DIHV01000144.1:0-21122 GCF_002420325.1 Marinobacter sp. UBA5687 | reverse complement strand
CCTGCGAAGTTGACGCAAGGCGGTACGAGTGGGTTGCAAATTGTGCTCCGCCACCAGGCGGCGAATCTGTTTGTCACCCTGGGTTTGCTCGGCCAGCGCCGTGCGCATGTGCACAATGGCACCGGTGCTCGAGGCAGTATTGATGAGTGCGGCCAAAGACAGTTCAGTCATGGCGGGAGAGGGCACTCGGCCCACTTCCATCCAGTGCACCTGATGGCCATCGGCCACAAAACACTGTGCGATGGACCAGGGCCAGAACACGATGTTGTCCATGTTCAGGCTCTGGGCCATGCGGGTGCCCTTGGCGATGTTCGCCAGCGATTCATCAACCGCGATCACTTCCACGTCGTCCAGATATTGAGCCAGCTCCATGGCCCGTTGGCCGGATTGTGCACCGCACACCATAATTCGAAGCGTGGCGGGGAGATTGTCGGTGTTCAGGCCCAGCTCCTGAGCCATCACGGCTTTCAGGCTGGTCTCCGTCCGATAGGCCAGCTGGCTCCAGGCCGGCCATGCCTGGGGCACATCGGTTTTCTCCAGGCAGAGTTCCTCGGCTTTTTCGTCAAAATACTGCTTGATGGCCTCTTCTTCCGCCCGGTTGTAGTAGCTGGCTGCCATAACGGATTGCATGGCCAGTGGCCAGTCCACCAGATTCCATTGGCCAAGTTGTACTGCAAAGTTCTGGTGGAAAAGTGCGCCATACATGGCACTGATCATCAGCGAGCCAATCAGGGCCTCTTGAGGTTCGCCCACGGCAAATTGCGCCATGATGCTTTCATTGATGGTGGCCGCCAGGCGTTCTTCATCGTCTTCCGCGGCCAAAGCGAAACCGGTGCGGTCGGCGTATTCGGCGATGGCCAGGCAGAGGGGCTGAAGTTCGTCCCTCAGGCTGGCCGTTTGAGCGACCTCCGCCATGATGGCGCGACGCAGCAGCACCACCAGTTCTTCCACGGCGGCATTGGGCATCAGGGTTTTCTGGAGTGCCAGAATCAGCAATTCATCTTCTGCGGCGGCATCCAGGAATATCTCGGCGTTCGGGTTATCCAGGTCGTATTGCTGCTGGATGATTGCGCCGACAAAATGGCCGATTTCCTGGTGTGGCAGACCTTCCTTGCGCAGCAGGGCGATGGCGTCCAGCGCCAGATCGCTGTCGGCTTTGTGAACCTGAAGGTACTGCGCGCAGGAGAGCATGCCGGAATAGACAGAGCCCCATTCCGATCCGCTCTGCAGCAGCTTGCGGTAATGCAGGTAGGCAACATCAAACTGGCCTTGCAGCCTTTTTGCGTGGGCGACACCGCAGAAAGCGGCGGCCGATTGCCGGTCGCATTCCAGTGCCTGCAGGAAATACTCCTCCGCCAGGGCGGGGCGCTCGCTCTTCAGTGCCCAATAGCCGAGGTTGCAGTATTGCTGGGCCTGCGCCGGTTGCCGGTTCAGGCTGGCATTGAACAGAGCATGGGCCTTTTCAAGCTGGCCGTCGTCCATCTCCACCCGGCCGAGTAGGCCGAGAGCTGCTGCGTTGTCTGCCTCCAGCGCCAGCGCCTGGTTCAGGTACTCCCGGCATTCATTGCGCGCTTTCAGCCGCTGAATGTAGGAAAGCCCGTTGCTGTTGGACTCGCCATACGCCAGGTTTGCCTGGAGCACCAGGCGCGCGACCTGAGCCTGAACGGAGCGGGAAAGATGCGCGTTATGATGTTGTACTTGCATGGAACACCTCGTTACCAGCCAATATCCGATGCGGCAAAGGTCTGCAGTTTTTTGACGGTTTGCCGGGGTTTGGGGGAGGTGTTGCGAAAGGTGTGCCAGTTTTGGGTTTGGGGTCAGCCCCCAATTTATAGATGCTCGGCGAAATCCATTGAGTCGTGCAGGATTCGCACGACGACGAGCTTGCGTGCTGACATTTCAGATATGGCTTTGAAAAACACTACATGTCGGGCTTTCTGAGACTCTCTCTGAATCCTTATACTTCTGATCCCCGGTAGGAGTTCAGATCTATCCCTTGCTAAAGGATGATCAGGGCCCCGCTCGGATAACTCTTGGATGGTATGCGCAATCAGCCCACTGTAACTCATAGCTTGGTGGATGCCGAAGTTGTCCCGCGTGTAGCGCACAATCTCGTCGAAATCTCTGGCAGCGTTTTGGGAAAGTTCCACCGTCCATAGTGGGTGCATGCTGTTTAGTCCTTTTTATTCAGTTCTGCGGCCCTGTTGATCAGGTAGTTTGTGATCGCTTCACCGGTGCCCAGTGTGACTGTGCGGCCATTATCGACGTCTGCAAGCCCTTCGGCTAAGGCTCCGCGAAGTTCGAGAAGCTTTTGCTGCAGTTGGACTTCCTTCTCTTCGACCAACCGCAGCCCTTCTCTCAGTACCTCGCTGGCATTTTGGTAGCGACCTGTCTTAACCAAGTTACTCACCAGTTGTTCCTGGTGGTCTGTCATAACTATATTTCTAGTTGCCATTGTTCGGGGCCTCCCTGTGTCTATTGGCATATATTGCCATTTTGGCTATAGGGTTCCAAGCAGGAATATTGGATTCGACCCAAGTGCATTTGATTGGGTGAAATGTCTTGGGGTCAGGGTCAATTAGAAAGTTGGGAGTAGGTCAGTTCAACTTTGTCGTTCAGCTAAAACCAAAACGGCCGGGTGACTAACCCGGCCGTTTGGTATCACTTGGCTACTGTTAACCCTGCAACAACTGCAGTACCTGCTGGGGCCTGGCGTTAGCCTGAGCCAGTACAGAGAGGCCGGCCTGTTGGAGCACCTGGGTACGGGCCAGTTCCGCGGATTCCGCCGCGAAGTCCGCATCCCGAATTCGGCTGTTGGAGGCCGAAAGGTTTTCGGAGGTGGTGGCCAGGTTAGCGATGGTGGATTCGAAGCGGTTTTGGACCGCGCCGAGTTCGGCGCGGTAGCCGTTGATCTGGTCGATGGCGTAGTCGATCGCAATCATAGCCAAGTCCGCGCCTTGTGAGGTTGATATATCTGTGTCGTTTAGCGAGACGGTGTTAGCGGTTGCCGTGTAAGCTTCGTTGAAGCCAATGTCGTCGCCTGCCGTGCTATCCAGCTCGGCTGCAATGGTGACATCAAAATCTTTGCCAAATGCTGAGGAAAAAATGACTTCCTCATTGGTTCTATCGAGATTTGCTTTGACGCCGGTTTCGTTAGATTGAGCATTGACCGCTCCTACCAGATCATTAAGGGAGCCTGCGTCTTCTACGGAGAATGCAAAGCCATCGATAGTAAAATCGAAGGTGGCTGTGTTCCCTGCCTCGAAAAATGCATCCAGGCCACCGCCCACTGCGTCCAAGTTTTGTTTGAATTCTTTTGCGGGGGTGCCTCCGTCAGTCAGGTCAAAATTAACCTTAACGTTTTCCCCGGTTGAATTTGTAATAACAAGTTTGCCGGAGTCTGCGCTCACTGCGATGCCCGTCACGCCGTCAGTCGTAAGTTGGCCCTCAATGGCAGTTGCAAGGCTGCCGAGATCTGTCAGATCGCCAGAGTTGACCGTAAGTGTGGATGACCCCACTGTGACGGTTCCTGCTGCGGTCGCGAATGCCAAGTCTACGGTTTCAGTTGTCGTTGGAATGGGCTTTGTGGATGTCGCAAAATCGTCAGTTTGGCCTAATACCGAGCCTAACTTGCTGCCCCGAGAGTCGAGCCCGCTGATGCCGATTGTTTCGCCTGTATTTGCTCCGACCTGGAATGTTTGAACACCAAAGGTGCCATCCAGAACCTTCAGCCCATTGAAGGAAGTCTGACTGGCAATCCTGTTGATCTCCTCAATCCTCTGCTGAACTTCCTGGTTCAACGCCTGTCGGTCGGAGATGCTATTGGTGGCGTTAGCAGATTGAACTGCAAGCTCCCGAATCCGCTGCAGGTTATTGGTAATCTCATCCATCGCCCCCTCAGCCGTTTGCGCCAGCGAAATGCCGTCATTAGCATTCCGCTGCGCCTGGTTCAGGCCGGAAATCTGGGACTGAAAGCGCTCCGAAATGGCAAGCCCCGCCGCATCATCTTTTGCGGAGTTGATGCGCAGGCCAGATGATAGGCGCTCAAGTGCGGTATTGGCCTGCCCTTGCGAGGCGTTCAGGTTACGCTGAGCATTCAGCGACGCAATGTTGGTGTTAATGACCTGAGGCATATCTATTCTCCTGCTCAGAGGTGCCGGAAACCAGATGCCCGTCGTAGAGGGGAACCCTTGCCGGCGGAAATTCGTTAAATTGCCGTTTTGCTGTGTGTAAAGCGAATGGTGTGCCAGGTTTGCAATTGCGCATTTAAGGTTTTGTTATTAAATGTTTATTTTCAGGTTTTTTTGCTGGAGGGATATGGCGGTGCCGAGTTGTTGGCGGTTTCTAACGGAATAAAGTTGCCGGTTTTACATTCCTTTACAAAATCCCGGAGATTTTTTTCTAAAGCAATCGGGTGGAGTGCCGTTAAGTGGAGTAACAGGGTGGCGCTCCCAAACAAACGAGAACGGGCGCCAGACCTCTTCTATGAAATAACGACATCGGTCGAAGGAGAAGCATTATGGCTCTCGGTATCAATACCAACGTCGCCTCACTAGGTGCACAGAATCAGTTAGGGAAGTCCCAGAATCTTTCCAACCAGGCGTTGGAGCGTTTGTCATCGGGTCTGCGTATTAATTCGGCCAAAGATGATGCTGCGGGGCTTGCGATTTCAACTCGTTTTCAGTCCCAGATTAGCGGCCTGAATGTCGCTCAGCGTAATGCCAATGATGGTATCTCCCTAGCGCAAACCACTGAAGGTGCCTTGGATGAGATCACCAACAACCTGCAGCGAATTCGTGAGCTAGCGGTTCAGTCTGCTAACGCGACCAACACTGCATCGGACAGGGCGGCGCTTGATGCAGAGGTTCAGCAGCGGATCAAGGAAGTTGATCGCATTTCCACCCAGACAGCGTTTAATGGGTTGAAGGTTCTGGACGGAACCTTCGGCGAGCAGCAGTTTCAGGTTGGTGCCAACGCAGGTGAAACCATTGGGATTAATCTCGGGACTGGCACGCGTTCCAGTGCCATTGGTGGAGTTGCTGAGGCAGCGTTGAGCGTTAATTATTCTGGTACCAATGCTTTCGCAAGTGACTCAACTCTCTCAATCACTGTCGGTTCCAATACGGCTCAGGTTATTAAACTTGATAGCGATGTGGACAGTGTGCAAAAGCTGGCGGATCGCATTAATGAAACGCTCGAAGGCGCTGTTGCTGTCGTAAACGATGCAGGTACAGATGTAGATATTGTGTCTTCAGAGGCGCTTGCAACCACATACACGGCAGGTGCTGGAACCGCGTCCATGATCACTGATGTTGCAAGTCAGGCTGTTGCCGGGAGCTTGGACGGTGAGGACGTCACTAACGTTGAGAACGCAAACAAAATGATCGCAAGAATCGATGCGGCTCTTGGTTCTGTGAATGATTTACGCGGAGATCTTGGTGCAGTTCAGAACCGATTTGAGTCGACGATTGCGAACTTGGCAACGTCGGTTGAGAACCTTAGCGCATCTAACAGTAGGATTCTTGACGCAGATTTTGCTGCAGAAACAGCGAAGTTGTCTAAATCTCAAGTGCTGCAGCAGGCAGGTATCTCGGTATTGGCTCAGGCGAATGCCCGCCCGCAGCAGGTTCTGTCGCTCCTGCAATAAGCGGTATCAGGTTAGCAGAGCGGCAGACCTAGTGGCCGCTCAAACCGCAAACGCTTAGCAAAAGCTTGATTTCAGATTAGTTTATTCTTGTAGGAGATGCATCATGGCTCTAGGCATCAACACCAACGTAGCATCGCTGACGGCTCAGAACCAACTGGGCAAGTCGCAAAATCTTTCAAATCAGTCACTTGAGCGGTTGTCATCAGGTTTGCGCATTAACTCTGCTAAGGATGACGCAGCAGGTCTGGCTATCTCAACCCGGTTTCAATCCCAGATTAGCGGCCTGAATGTTGCTCAACGAAACGCCAACGACGGTATTTCTCTGGCGCAAACCACTGAAGGTGCGCTAGATGAAATTACCAACAACCTTCAGCGAATTCGTGAACTGTCAGTACAGTCTGCCAACGCGACCAACACAGCATCGGATAGAGCGGCGCTTGATGCAGAGGTGCAGCAGCGAATCAAGGAAATAGACAGGATTTCAACGCAGACTGCGTTTAACGGTCTTAAGGTCTTGGATGGCACCTTTGGCGAACAGCAGTTCCAGGTTGGCGCAAATGCTGGCGAAACCATCGGGATCGATTTGGGTGCGGGTACAAGATCCAGTGCTATCGGTGCTATCCGCACGCAGGAGTTTACCGTGGATTTCTCGGGTACCAACGCTGTCGCGAATGATAGTACCCTCGCATTTACCGTCGATGGTAACGCTCAGACAATAACCTTCACTGGGTCAGAGGATTCTGTTGACGACTTGGCGGCCACAATCAATGATCAGTTGACTGAGCCGGCTTTTGCGTCAGTCGTCGACGGTCAGCTCAAGATCGTTTCCGAAAAAGATTTGGGCGCTGCGACTTATACCGCAGGTGGTGGTACGGGGACGGTCCTCAATAACGCCGCCGCAGCCAATACAGCGACCAGTAGCATCGAATCTGCGGACGTGAAAACTGTGGGTGCCGCAAATGAGATGATTCTTCGGATCGACGCCGCAGTCACCGCGGTAAACTCTCTGCGCGGGGATTTGGGTGCGGTGCAAAACCGTTTCGAGTCCACCATCGCCAACTTGGGTACGTCTGTCGAAAATCTCAGCGCCTCCAACAGCCGTATTCTTGACGCTGACTTCGCGGCAGAAACTGCCAACCTGGCCAAATCCCAGGTACTGCAGCAGGCCGGTATCTCCGTCCTGGCTCAGGCGAACGCCCGTCCGCAGCAGGTTCTGTCCCTCCTGCAGTAAGGGGCTAGCGGTAACAGCCGGAACCTTCGGGTTCCGGTTTTCCGCCGTTTGAGGATAGCGAGGTAAAGCTATGAATGACGTTAACCTGAACAACCCGAACCTGAAGCTGGTGAATGTCAGTGACCGGGGGCCGGTGAAGGCACTGTCGTCATCTCAGGCCGAGGGCCGGAATGCCCCTGACCTTGCTGCTTCTTCTGCCGGTGCTCGCCAGGTTCAGAATACCCAGATTGCCAACGAAGCCTCCAAAGCGGAACAGCTCAAGGAGCGCAACGACGCGCAGCGGGAGGATCTGGACCAGGCGGTCAGCCAGCTGAACGATTTTGTTCAGAATGTGCAGCGGGATCTGCAGTTTGAAGTGGATAACGACATGGGCCAGACCATCGTAAGGGTGGTTGATCAGCAAACCCAGGAAGTGATTCGCCAGATTCCGGATGAAGTGGCTTTGAGGTTGGCAGAAAAATTGCAGCAGGACGAACCGCTGACGTTGTTTAACATCAAAGTGTAAAAGCTTGCCGCTTTTGCGCGGATGACCACAGCGGTATTTCAGCACCGCCGCACCTGAGAAGGTCCGGCGGTGCTCTGCGTTATGGCAGCACCGGGTTTGATTAGGGGCTATGCTTGGTTTAACGCGTTGTTACAATTTTTTGCGCCAGTAGGGCAAAGTTTTGCCGCTTCCGGCCGATACATAGTTCAGTGAAAACATTGGCCCCCTTGAGGAGGCATGGTTATGGCAGGTATATCATCGTTGGGGATTGGTTCCGGGGTGCTGAACTCGGATCTGGTGGATCAGTTGGTGGCCGCAGAGCGCAAGCCTACTGAAACCCGCTTAACCCAGAAAACCCAGCAAGCCGAGGCGCTGTTATCCGCCTATGGCAAGCTGCGCAGTGCCGTAACCGAACTTCGTTTGCCAATGCGGCAGTTAAGTTCACCGGATAATCTCAAGGCCTTCTCTGCGTCTTCTACCAATGATGATATCGGTGTTTCTGTAGATTCCACCAAGGCAAGTCGTGGCACTTACAGTGTGGAGGTCACCAGTCTTGCCTCTGCTCAGGCGCTGGCTTCTCGGGATGTGTTTGCGGATCGTGACGCTACCAGCGTTGGGCAGGGCACTCTGGAGCTGTCGGTTGGTGACAAAATCACGAATATCACCATAGACAGCAGCAATGACACGCTTCAGGGCCTGGCGAACGCCATTAACGAAGCGGATGCCGGCGTTTCCGCTGGAATCATCGATACCGGGAGTGGTTATCAGTTGGTGCTGTCTGCAGACGAGACGGGTACGGCCAACGCCGTCAGTATTTCTGTCACGGGCGATACGACTGGCACAAATACCGACAACACCGGCCTTTCACGCTTTGCCTTCAACGCGGGAATGGATGCGGACTCCGGCCTGAAAGAAACTATTGCTGCCAGCGATGCGGTAATGAATATCAATGGTGTAACGGTTACCCGTTCCACTAACACGTTTGAAAATGTAATCGATGGCCTGACCTTTGATATCAAAGAAACTGGCACTTCTACTATCAAAGTCACTCAAGATTTTGGTGCTGTTGCAGACCGGGTTCAGGGCTTCGTTGATAAATTCAACGGCCTGCAGTCCACTATTGACAGTCTGGCGGGCTTTAATGCCGAAGCCGGTGTTGGCAGTTTGCTGACCGGCGACTCGACGGTTCGCACGATTCAGAGCCAGTTGCGGAATATTCTTACCCGTGTGGTACCCGGCATGGAGAACGCCAGTGTTAGGAGTTTGGCCGATGTGGGTATCACCACCAATTTTGAGACCGGTGGCCTCGAATTCGACCGGGCGAAGTTCGAAGAAGTACTGAAGGCCAATCCCGATGAGGTGACGGCTCTGTTTGCGGAGCAGGGGCGCACAACGGACAGTCAGGTGGAGTTTGTCCGCAGCGGTTTGAATACCGAGCCCGGTGAGTACGAGATCAATATCACGCAGGCTGCCACTCAGGGGCAGCTGGTAGCTGGTTCGGCACTCGGTGCTACGTTCGATATTACCGATGCCAATGATGATCTGGCCTTGACAGTGAACGGTGATATCACGGTGAACCTGAAGCTGACCCAGGGTAATGGAATTAGCCAGCAGGCGCTGCTGGACGATATTCAAGCTCAGTTGAACGCCAATAATGCGCTGAATGCAGCCGGCACCCGATTGCAGGTTGGCCTGGATGGTGGAGGAAAACTGACGTTCACCTCAGCTGACTATGGTAGCGATTCAAAAGTGGCCCTGGCATCCGCCGAAGATGCAGCCCTGTTTGGGCTGGATACTAACACCAGTACGGACGGCCTGGATGTGGCTGGAACTATTGACGGCCGGGCTGCGGAAGGCGATGGCCAGGTTCTTTTCCTTGGAACTGGGAACGGCGATGCTTCGGGGCTGCAGGTTCGAATTCTCGGTGATCAGACGGGTAATCGTGGTTCCATCACCTTCGTGGAAGGTGTGGGTGAGCGTACAGTTGATCTGGTAAGTAATATTGTCGGCGCAGACGGGGCCATTGAATCCCGTACAGACAGTCTTAGTCGCGAGCTTGAGCAGATTCAGGAGAGCCAGGTTCGTCTTGAGGAACGTATTGCTGCTTATCGTGAGAGGCTGGTGAGCCAGTTCACAGCGGCGGATTCCTTGATCTCGCAGTTGAACAGTACCCGGGATTACGTCACTCAGCAGTTGGCTGCGCTGGCGCCACAGAACAATCGAGAGTAATACGGTGAAACGAGGTTATTTATGAACGGTTTACAAGCGTACCAACGCGTTAACACCCAAACCAGCATCACCGATGC
This sequence comes from Marinobacter sp. UBA5687, assembly GCF_002420325.1. Lineage (NCBI taxonomy): Bacteria > Pseudomonadati > Pseudomonadota > Gammaproteobacteria > Pseudomonadales > Marinobacteraceae > Marinobacter > Marinobacter sp. UBA5687. Next base: position 11,454 of record NZ_DIHV01000144.1, on the reverse strand, counting down.
CGATCCCCACAAGCTCATCCAGCTGTTGTACAGCGGTGCCATTGAGCGTATCAATATGGCGAAGGCTAAGATGCAGGCCAAAGATTACGCCGGCAAAGCGCAGCTGCTGAACAAAGCCATCGAAATCATTGGCGGGCTGCGCTCGTTCCTGGATTTCGAGAAGGGCGGTGATCTGGCGCCACGGCTCGAAGCTTTGTACGACTATATGGAGCGTACTTTGCTGGAGGGCAGTGCCCGTAATGATATGGCGAAGCTGGATGAAGTGATTGAACTGCTGCGCTCAATCAAAGAAGGCTGGGACGGCATCCGCGAAGAAGTGGTAACCCAGCACTCCCAGGCCGCTGGCTAAACCAGTACTTTTGCCGTCCATGGCGCCCCTATCCTTTGGCAGGGTAGGGGCTTTATAGCCATTCCCCCCGCCATCCCGTACAATGTTGCCCTTCTTTTCAACACATCCATTCTGTTCAGTCTGGAGCAAGGGCATGTCTGATATTAAAAAGGTGGTGCTGGCCTATTCCGGTGGCCTGGATACTTCCGTCATCGTTCGGTGGTTGCAGGATACCTATAACTGTGAGGTGGTAACCTTTACCGCCGATATTGGCCAGGGCGAGGAAGTGGAGCCAGCGCGCGCGAAAGCCGAAGCGCTGGGCGTTAAGGAAATCTACATTGAGGACCTGCGCGAGGAGTTTGTGCGCGATTACGTGTTCCCGATGTTCCGCGCCAATACCATCTACGAAGGCGAGTACCTGCTGGGCACCTCTATCGCCCGCCCGCTGATTGCCAAGCGCCTGATCGACATTGCCAACGAAACGGGTGCAGACGCCATCTCTCACGGTGCTACCGGTAAAGGTAACGATCAGGTTCGTTTTGAGCTTGGCGCCTATGCCCTGAAGCCGGGCGTGAAGGTGATCGCTCCCTGGCGTGAGTGGGATCTGAACTCCCGCGAAAAGCTGCTCAAGTATTGTGAAGAGCGCAACATCCCCGTGGAAATGAAGAAGGGCAAGAGCCCGTATTCCATGGACGCCAACCTGCTGCACATCTCCTACGAAGGCATCAACCTGGAAGACCCCTGGGCGGAAGCCGAGGAAGACATGTGGCGTTGGAGCGTATCTCCGGAAGCCGCGCCGGACAAGCCCACTTACGTGGAGCTCACCTACAGGAAAGGCGACATCGTTGCCGTTGATGGTCAGGAAATGAAGCCCCACGTGGTGCTGGAAACCCTGAACAAGCTGGCCGGTGAAAATGGTATTGGCCGCCTGGACATCGTCGAGAACCGCTACGTGGGCATGAAGTCCCGCGGCTGTTACGAAACTCCGGGTGGTACCATCATGCTGCGCGCCCACCGCGCCATCGAGTCCATTACTCTGGACCGTGAAGTGGCACACCTGAAGGACAGCCTGATGCCGCGCTATGCTGAGGTGATCTACAACGGTTACTGGTGGTCCCCGGAGCGTGAGGCTCTTCAGGCGCTGATCGACCAGACCCAGAACTACGTGAACGGCACCGTTCGCCTGAAGCTGTACAAGGGCAATGTAGACGTGGTCGGCCGTAAGTCTGACGATTCTCTGTTCGATGAGAAGATCGCCACCTTTGAAGAAGACCAGGGTGCTTACGATCAGAAAGATGCGGAAGGCTTTATAAAGCTGAACGCGCTGCGCCTGCGGATTGCCGCTGGCAAAGGCCGCAAGCTTTGATGGTTTGTTGATGCCCTGAAAACGCCCGGTTCATAACCGGGCGTTTTTGTTTATACTTTTCAAACAATTCCAACAACGAAAGTCATCACCATGAATGCGTTGGGCACAGCTTCCGTCGCCGCTTTGCGGCAGTATGTTCGCTACGCCGATGCCAAAGGTATCGCGGTTGATCCGCTGTTTGAAAAGGCGGGTTTGAAGCCGGAGATCCTGGATTCCGATGAGGGCCGAATCGACGGCGAACAGCTCCAGGCATTTATTCACTTGCTGGCCGAACATACCGGTAACCCGGTATTGGGATTGGAGACCGGCGACTATGTGCAACCCGGTTCCTACAGTGTACTGGGTTACATCACCATGAGCTGCGCCACGTTGGGGGAAGCGGTTACCCGTATTGCGCCCTATGAGAAGCTGGTGGGGGATATGGGTACCACCCGCCTCAAGATGAAGGGCGATTCCGCGACACTGATCTGGACCTGCAATTTTACCGATTCTGTGGTGTGGCCTCAGGTGGTGGACAATGTCTTTGCCTCCTGGATCAACTATGCGCGATGGCTGGCAGACAGCACGGACGCCACGCCGCTGGAAGTTCGGCTGAGGCGGCCTTCTCCCGGCCCGGAGCATGAGAAGGCCTATGCTTTGCGCTGGCAATGCCCTGTACAGTTTGATGCAGAGGAGGACAGTGTCACCTTTGCTCAGGCACTGCTCGCAACCCGCCTGCGTCAGCCAGACCCGCTATTGCGAAAAACCCTGGAAGCACACGCATTGTCTCAGTTGGCGTTGCTCGACACCGACACGGATCTGACCAGCAGGGTAAAGCAAAGCATTCAGAAACAGCTCGCCGATGGCATTACCCGCCAGGATATGGTCGCCGAGGATCTGGGGATGACCAGCCGTACCTTACAGCGAAAGCTGAGCCAGGAAGGGGTGTCTTACCAGAAGTTGCTGGATGAGGTGCGCCAGCAGATGGCGGAGGACTATTTGCAGAATACCGACATGAGTATTCCGGATATCGCCTTGCGCCTGGGCTATAGCGAAACCACGTCGTTTCATCGCAAGTTCAAGGCAGCGACCGGTAAAACGCCGGGGGATTTTCGCAGGCAATAAAAAAGCCAGCTTACGAGAGCTGGCTTAAGAAATTCGGAAAGAACGAAAGTGCCTGAAAAATTCGTTAATCCTGCGGAATCAGCTTGCGGTACCCATATGGCGGCGGAGGTACTACTCGGCTCCTCCGCCATGGGTGGATACTGCTTGATTCCACAATCTCAGAATAAGCCTGTTCGCCTTTCCTGTCTGTTTGTGAAGTGTGTCCCAGTGTTACTGTTTGTGATCGCTACACACCTTCCCGTATCTCCGGGGCGGTTTCGGTGAACCGGCGGGTTTCATAGGCGTCCACAAGGCCCTGTACAGCCGCGCGTTCCATATCCTGTACCGTGGGGGTGCCGTCCTGGGCGTCGGCTTTGCACAGGGCCATGCCGGCCTCCACAGAGATGAAGCCGGCGGTGGTTTTCAGCGCTTTGTGGTTGATGCCGTCAAAAATGCGCCGGAACGCGGTGGTGGTGCAGTGATCACTGTTGGGAAAGTAGGAGACAATCGCAAACTGGTTATCACCTACCCGACACAGGGCATCAATCGGGCGAATCAATGTGCTCAGGCGCCGGGCGATGCCGATCGACAGTTCGCTCATCACGCTGGGCGGATGCTTGCGCTTCAGCTCTTGCCAGTTACGGATGCCGCACATGACGTAGGCGGTTGACCCGCCGCGGGATTCGGCGTGGCGCAGGGTTTTCTGCAAGCGCTGGCGCGCGTATTTGTTGTTGGTCAGCCCGGTTTCCAGATCAATGATGTTGCTGGATTCCAGTTCCCGGTTGTTCTCCACCAGCAGCGCGTTGGCGCGCAGCAGGGTGTTCTGCCGGTCTGCCATGCGGTCCGCCGCAAAGATGCGAGGGATGAGCTGTTTGGTCATGTCTGATTTGTAGATGAAGTCGTCCACACCCCGGTCGAACGCTTCCGACAAGGCTTCCACGCTCTCGCGGGCGGTGAGCAGAATCACATAGGTGTAGTGGTTGTTCTGCTCGTCTTGCTGGCGAACCTGGTCGGTCAGCTGCAGGCCGTCCATTTCTGGCATCAGCCAGTCTGCAATCAGTACGCTGACCGGGCGTTGTTCCATGAGTTTCAGGGCAGCCGGTGCGTTGTTGGCGATGCGTATGTCGCGGTATCCGGCATTTCGCAGCGTACGGCCCACCACCATACTGCTGAATTTGGCGTCGTCTACTACGAGAATGGGAAGATCGAGGTTTGGCATTATTTATCTACTTCTTACCAGTCCATTGTCAGATGCGGTTCGCCACAGCTCTTGGTATTCTTGGCGGTTTCGAACATCCGTAATCAAATTGTCGCCACAGTATACCCCTCCGTGGCCTTTGGAGAATAACGACTATGCCTTCTTTTGACATTGTTTCAGAAATCGAAATGCACGAAGTTACCAACGCGGTGGATCAGGCCAAGCGTGAACTGGGTAACCGCTGGGATTTCAAGAATGTTGAGGCGGATATCGAGCTGGAGGACAAGCGCCTGACTTTGAGCGCAGAGCAGGAGTTCCAGCTGGAGCAACTGGTGGACATGATGCGAATGGCCTTTGCCAAGCGCAACATTGATACCCGCGCCCTATCCGAAGATGGTGAGAGCAAAGCGGGCAAGCTGGTGAAGCAGCATTTCACCCTGAAGCAGGGCATTGAAACAGACATGGCCAAGAAGATCGTGAAGATGATCAAAGAACAGAAGATGAAGGTGCAGGCCAGCATTCAGGGCGACAAGGTGCGGGTTACCGGTAAGAAGCGGGACGACCTGCAGGAAGCCATTGCCATGCTGCGTGAGGCAGAACTGGATATTCCGCTGCAGTTCAACAACTTCCGCGACTGATTGGGAGAGGCTCCTATTTATCTTCCCCCCAATGTTGTAGCCCTGATTCGGGATACCGCCTACACCTACACCCGCTGGCAAGTGATTGCCATGTTGTTTCTCGGGTTCTCGGCGGGGCTGCCCTTTCTGCTGGTGTTTTCCACCCTCAATGCCCGCCTGGCGGACGTTGGGGTGGAGACCGCCACCATCGGTTTTTTCAGCTGGCTTGGCATTACCTATTCCATCAAGGTGTTCTGGGCGCCGGTGGTGGATCGGCTGAAATTGCCGGTGCTGGACCGGTTGTTTGGCAAGCGTCGCAGCTGGATTCTGCTTGCCCAGGTGGGCATTGCCACCGGGTTGTACCTGATGTCCCAGACCAACGCCCTGGCGGCTCCGGAGACACTCGCGCTGTTCGGATTGCTAGTGGCTTTTTCCTCGGCCACGCAGGATGTGGCTATTGATGCCTATCGCATTGAGATTGCTCAGGAGCGGCTGCAGGCGGCGTTGGCGGCCACGTATATTTTCGGTTACCGGCTGGCATTGCTGGTGGCGGGCGCCGGGGCACTTTACCTGGCGGAGTTCTGGTCCTGGGAGGTGTCTTACCTGGTGATGGCAGCGTTGGTGGGCGTGGGGGCACTGACGGTTCTGGTCGTGAAGGAGCCGGAAGTGAATCATTTCGCGGCTGCTCAGGACATTGCCCATCGAATCGAGGAGGAAGTGGAGAAACGAAGCCATCTACCGGAACGCCTGGCCCGGTTAGCCGGCTGGTTCTATGCTGCGGTGGCCGGCCCGTTTCTGGACTTCTTCCGTCGGTATCGGGAGCTGGCGGTGGCCATTCTGGTGCTGGTGGCGGTGTATCGCATTTCGGATATTGCCATGGGGGTGATGGCCAATCCGTTCTATCTGGATTTTATGGGTTTCAGTAAAACCCAGGTGGCCGATGTCACCAAGGTGTTCGGGTTTTTTATGACCATTGTTGGCTCCATGGTCGGTGGGGTGCTGGTGGTGCGCTATGGCGTGCGCCGGATACTGCTGGCAGGTGCCGTCATGACGGCGGCAACCAATCTTCTATTCGTGCTGCTAGCCCAGCAACCACCGGATATCGCGGCGCTGGCCTTGGTGGTGAGTGCCGATAACCTCAGTGGCGGTATTGCCAACGTGGCGCTGATTGCCTGGCTGTCCAGCATGACCAGTGCCTCGTTCACCGCCACCCAGTATGCCTTGTTCAGCTCGCTGATGACGCTGCCGGGCAAGTTCCTGGGAGGCTTCTCCGGGATTGTGGTGGCGAACTTTGGCTACGCCGAGTTCTTCCTGATTGCGGGGTTGATGGGCGTGCCTGCGATTCTTCTGGTGCTGTTTATGATGCGACACGGCGCCAGGCTGGATGCGCTGGCGCCAGTCAAACATGAGGAAGATGCCCTGGTGAAATAGCGGCCGTTCAGGAAGAGCAGCTGATGTTCAGGTGTTTCCCCCAATCCGGTGGCAGGGCAGCGTATTTCTCATACTCTGGTTGCTCATCAAAGGGCTTTTCCAACACCTTGAGCAGCTCCTTCATCGGCTCATAGTCGCCATTCTGCGCCTCCAGGATCACTTGCTGGGCCAGGTAGTTGCGCAGAATGTATTTCGGGTTTACCCGGCGCATGGCGTATTCCCGTTCATCGTGGCCCCGGGTTTCCTTCTGTAGTCTGGCTTCATAACGTTCCAGCCACTCGTCAGCCACGCTGCGGTCTGCGAACAGATCACGAACCGGCGCGGTGCCATGGTCGTGCAGGTTAGATAGGCCGCGGAAAAACCGGGTGTAGTCCACACGGTTTTCGTGGAGCATGCTGAAGGTGTCCATGATCAGGCCCATATCTAACTCTTCCGCTTCTTCCAGCCCCAGTTTGGCGAGCATCTGGTGTTTGAAATGCTCGTTGTAGGCGGTTTCATAGTGTCGCAGTCCCCGGCGAACGGTATCCTCGTCCATGATCGGCAACAACGCAGTGGCCAGGTACTGACAGTTGGTAAAGCCTACCTGGGGCTGGCGGTTGTAGGCATAGCGGCCTTCGTGATCGGAGTGATTGCACACGAAGCCGGCGTCGAAATCATCCAGGAAGGCGAAGGGGCCATAGTCGAAAGTGTCTCCGATAATGGACATATTGTCGCTGTTCATCACCCCATGGCAGAAACCAACGGCCTGCCATTTCGCGATTAGCCTGGCGGTGCGTTCCACCACTTCCTCAAACCAGCGGGCGTAGCGTTGGTCCTCCGGCAAGCTGATCAGGTAAGGGAAGTGCAGGGCAATCACATGCTCTAGCAATGTTTTCAGGGCGTCCGGCCCTTCATGGTGCGCTGCAAACTCGAAGTGGCCAAACCGGATGTGGCTTTTCGCTACCCGCATCAAAGCGGCGGCGGTTTCAATAGATTCCCGGCGCACCGGGTCTTTGGCGCTGATCATGAATAACGCCCGGGTGGTGGGAATTCCCAGGCCATGCATGGCCTCACTGCACAGATATTCACGAATGGTTGACCGGAGAACTGCCCGGCCATCGCCGAAGCGGGAGTAGGGCGTGGTGCCTGCCCCTTTCAGGTGCCAGTCCCAGCGTGTGCCGTCTGGCCCCACGGTTTCCCAGAGCAAGAGGCCGCGGCCATCGCCCAGTTCGGGGTTGTACATGCCGAACTGATGCCCGGTGTACTTCATGGCGACCGGGTCCATCCCCTCCAGAAGTTCGGCGCCGGCACCAATGGCCGCCCAGTCATTTTCATCCCGCACCAGAAATCCCATATCGCTGGCCAGGGCCTGGTTAAAGCAAACCATGCGCGGTTCAGAAAGGGGGGATGGCTGTACCCGGCTGTAGAAGCTGTCCGGTAATTCCAGGTAGCGATGTTCCACCTGAAAGCTGTTGTTGCTCATAAAACGACCTGGCTTTGGTATGAATACTGCGTATGTATAGGGTTGAAGCCTAACAACAGATTGCAGAGCAGGTGAACCAAATGCAACCACACCTGATAGTTTTCACCGACCTGGACGGCACCTTGCTGGACCATCACAGCTACAGCTGGCGGGCCGCATCGCCGGCCATGGCAAAGTTGGCCGCTAACGGTATCCCCTTGATTTTTAACTCCAGTAAAACCGCCGCCGAGATGCGCCATCTGCAAAACGCGATGGGCATACGGGCCCCCTTTATCGTCGAGAACGGTGCGGCGGCGGTTATCCCGGCGGGCTGTCTGGGCCGCACCGAAGAACAGGTGATGAATTTTGGAGCAGATCACCAGCAGGTCCTTCGCACGCTTATGGTGCAGAGAAAGGCAGGTGCACAGTTTCGGGGCTTTTCGGATATGGCGGATGCGGAACTGGCGGAGGTTGCGGGCCTGGATGAGGTGGAGGCCTCTCGGGCCCGGCAGCGCCTGGGTACGGAGCCGCTGATCTGGCAAGGCAGTGACCCGGAGCTGGACCAATTCAGTGCGGCACTGGGGCGTGAGGGGCTCCGTCTGGTGCAGGGGGGGCGTTTCTGGCACGCCATGGGGCGCTTCGACAAAGCCGAGGGGGCCCGCTTTTTGCTGGAGCAATACCGGGAGCACTATCGGGGCGAGCCGCTAGTCACCATCGCATTGGGCGACAGCCCGAACGACCAGCGCATGCTGGAGGCCGCGGATATCCCGGTGGTGATTCGCGGGGTGAACAGCGATCAGGTCCAGTTGCCATCGCAGAAGCACCCCATGCGCTCCCTGAAGCCCGGCCCGGAGGGTTGGAACGAATGCGTACTCAATCTTCTTTTCGAGTACGGCTACTAGGCCGCCAGGCGTGGCCAAAAGCATAGGAGAGGCGCCATGGGCGACTTTTACCAGAATGGCATAGTAACGACCCTGCACAATCTTGTGCGACGACCGGTAGAAGACATCGAGGCCGATCTGCTTCAGTTCCGTAAAGCGCGGCCCATGTCACTGGTGTTGCCGTCGCTGTATTCAGAGCTGGAAGGCCCCGCCCTGAAACACATTGTCCAGGCGCTGGCAAAGGTGCCTTATCTGGAAGAAATCGTGATCGGGCTCGATCGTGCCGATGAAGCACAATACCGGCACGCATTGGAGTACTTCTCCGAGCTGCCTCAGCCGTTCAAGGTACTGTGGAACGATGGGCCGCGTTTGCGGGCCATCGACCTCAAGCTTCGCGAGCAGGGCCTGGCCCCAACTGAAATGGGTAAGGGGCGGAATGTCTGGTATTGCTTCGGTTATGTGCTGGCCTCCGGGGTGAGCAAATCGGTGGCGTTGCATGATTGCGATATCCTGACCTACTCGCGGGACCTGCTGGCACGGTTGATTTACCCGGTGGCCAACCCCGGATTCAACTACATGTTTTGCAAAGGCTATTACGCCCGTGTTGCCGACAGCAAAATGAACGGTCGGGTCAGCCGTCTGCTGGTCACCCCGCTGATCCGGGCCCTGAAAAAAGTCTGCGGCCCGAACGATTTTCTCGACTACCTCGACAGCTACCGCTATCCCCTGGCCGGAGAATTCTCGTTCCGCACAGATGTTATCAATGACCTGCGCATTCCCAGTGACTGGGGGCTCGAGATTGGTGTGCTCTCGGAGATGAAACGAAACTACGCCACCAATCGCCTGTGCCAGGTGGATATTGCTGATGTCTACGATCACAAGCATCAGGATCTCTCGCCGGAGGATGCCAGCCGAGGGCTGTCCAAAATGAGCGTGGATATCGCCAAGGCCCTGTTCCGAAAGCTGGCCACCAATGGCGAGGTGTTCTCCAATGAGAAGTTCCGCACCATCAAGGCGACCTATTTCCGTATTGCTCTGGATTTTGTGGAAACCTATCAGAACGACGCCGTGATCAACGGGCTTGGCTTTGATCGGCACAAGGAAGAAAAGGCAGTGGAATTGTTTGCCCAGAATGTGATGCGCGCCGGAGCCTACTTCCTGGAAAACCCCATGGACACCCCCTTCATCCCCAGCTGGAACCGGGTGACCAGTGCCATTCCGGACATTCGTGAGCAACTGCTGGAGGCTGTTGAACTGGACAATCAGGAATATCGGCCATGACTCAGCCACTGAAGAGCAAGCTGCAAGGTATGCTCGAGGTCGTCTATCCCTCGGTAGATTGCGACTTTCTGGCGGAGCAGTTACTGGCCACCATGGGGCTGGCGCCCAATGCCGACGCCCCACCGGCCCACCAGAACCATTGGGACGAAACCGATGTGTTGCTGATCACCTACGCGGACACGCTTCAGCAACCGGACGAGAAGCCGCTGGTGACGCTCAAGCGCTTCCTGGATGACTGCCTTAAGGACTCCGTTTCCGCGGTGCACATACTGCCGTTTTTTCCCTTCAGCTCTGATGATGGCTTTTCGGTGATGGATTACCTGGCGGTGAATGAGAGTCACGGTGGCTGGCCGGAGATTGAGGCCATTGCCCGGGACTACAAGTTGATGTCCGATCTTGTGATCAACCACATGTCGGCCCGCAGCCGGTGGTTCGAAAACTATAAGAAGCGCATCGACCCGGGTAAGGACTATTTCTTTGAAGGCAACCCGAAAGACGACCTCAGCCAGGTAGTGAGGCCACGTACGTCGCCCCTGCTCAATCCGGTGCAGACCGACGACGGCGAGCGCTATGTGTGGTGCACCTTCAGTGAAGATCAGGTAGACCTGAATTTTGCCAACCCGCAGGTACTGTTGGAGTTTGCGGGGATCATCCGCCAATACCTGGAACGGGGTGTGATGATTTTCCGTATGGATGCCGTGGCCTTTCTCTGGAAAGAGCCGGGCACGCCGTGTATTCACCTGCAGCAAACCCACGAGCTGATCAAGATTCTGCGCTTGCTGATTGAACATCACACGCCGGACGCGGTGGTGATTACCGAAACCAACGTGCCTAACCGGGAGAACCTGACTTATTTTGGCAATGCCAACGAAGCCCATGCCATCTATAACTTTTCGTTGCCGCCCCTGCTGATCAACACGCTGGTGACCGGCAATTGCCGACATCTGAAAACCTGGCTGATGAGTATGCCCCCGGCGCAGCTGGGCACCACCTATCTGAACTTTATCGCTTCCCATGACGGCGTTGGTCTGCGGCCCACAGATGGCCTGCTGACCGAAGATGAAAAGCAACGCCTGATCAACACCATGGAGTCGTTTGGGGGTAAGGTGTCCTACCGCCGGACGGCCGACGGGCGGGATCAGCCCTATGAGATGAACATTGCGCTCTGGGATGCCCTCAAAGGAACCGCAGAAGGCGGTGCTGACCACTGGCAGCTTGCGCGATTCCTGTGTGCGCATACCATCATGCTGGCTCTCGAGGGCATTCCCGCCTTTTATATTCACAGCTTGCTGGCCACGGAGAACGATCAGGCGAGGGTGGAGCATACCGGTCGCCTGCGCTCCATTAACCGCAGTCAATGGCAGTTGTCGCAACTGGAGGAAACCCTCGCAGATCCACTGACCCACCACAGCAAGGCATTTCTGGAGCTGAAGCGTTTGATTGCCATACGCCGCGCTCAACCTGCGTTCCATCCGAACGCCACGCAGTTCACCTTGCACCTGGGGTTGCAGTTGTTCGGGTTCTGGCGCCAGAGCATGCGCCGGGAGCAGTCGGTGTTCTGTATCCATAACATCAGTCCCGAGGTGCAGCAGGTGGCGCTCAGTGATATCAATCTGATCGGAACGGATCGCTGGGTAGACTTGATCTCCGGAATGGAGGTGGATGATCTGGCTGGGTCAATCACCCTGAAGCCGTATCAGAGTGTGTGGTTGTCCAACCAGCAGAGACGCTGAGCGTTAAGGCGAATGCCTCAGGAATGAGGCATGGTTGGTTTGTATTCTGCAAGTCGGTGGTTATAATCGGGGCTGCTCAGGATGAGTCAGTTCAA
>NZ_DIHV01000161.1:7419-12467 GCF_002420325.1 Marinobacter sp. UBA5687 | reverse complement strand
GGGTCCCACCAGCGGCTGGCGAGCGCCTCGAATTTCGCAATCTCGTTCTGGTCTACGTTCTGGTTGTTCATGTTCGGGGTTACTCCGGATAATCAGCTGAGAATCTGTTTGCGCCATTCGTTCACCCGCAGAACCAGATCTGGTACGTCGATGCGGGTTAGCCTGCCATCCTGTAATTGTGGTACGCCATGAATCCAGCTGTGGCTTACTGCCCGGCCGTGGTTGCTGTAGACCAGGTGCGAAGCGGGATCGTAGACAGGCTGCAGATAGGGGTCGCTCAAGTCGACGGCGATCAGATCTGCCAGTTTGCCCGCCACCAGGGAGCCGATGTCGTGGTCCCGCCCCAGGGCTCGGGCACCGCTGAGGGTCGCCATCTCCAGCGCTTTGTGAGCCGACAGGGCTGCCGCATCGTCCGCCACAGCCTTGGCTACCATTGCGGCGGTTTTCAGTTCGCCGAACAGATCCAGATCGTTGTTGCTCGCGGCCCCATCGGTACCGATGGTGACATTGATATCGTGATCCAGCAGTTTCTGCACCGGACAGAACCCGCTCGCCAGTTTCAGGTTGGACTCCGGGCAATGGACAACATGGGCGCCGGTCTTTTTCAGATGAGCCAGGTCGGATTCGTCGATCTGGGTCATGTGTACACACTGCGTATTGGCGCCGAGAACACCCAGGTCTGCCATACGCGCCAGTGGTCGCTGCCCGCTGGCTTTTACCGCTTCCGCTACTTCAAAGGCGGTTTCGTGCAAATGCAGTTGAATGGCGGCACCGGTTTGCTGCGCTAATTCCACGGCGGCACCCAGAGGACCGTCGGAAACGGTGTAAGGGGCGTGGGGCCCAATGGCAGGCATGATGTAGTCATCCCGCTGCCATTGTTCAATAAGGTCCGCACCTTTGCGCAGGTATTCTTCTGGCCCTGAACCCCATACCGTTGGCATATCCATCAGAGGAAAGCAGATCTGTGCACGCATGCCGGTGTCGTGGGCTGCCTGGGCAGTCACTTCCGGGAAGAAGTACATATCCGAAAACGTGGTGGTGCCGGTGCGGAGCATCTCTGCCATGGCCAGGCGCGTGCCGTCTGCCACGAACTGCTCGCTGACAAACTTGCTCTCTGCAGGCCAGATATGATCATTCAGCCAGGTCATCAACGGCAGGTCGTCAGCCAGGCCCCGGAACAGGGACATGGCGGTGTGGCCGTGCAGGTTGATCAGCCCGGGCAGGACAACATGCTGGTTCAGGTCGAGGGTTTCCCGGGTGCGATAACTCTGGTCTGCCTCAGCCTGCGGCACGATCGCCAGAATTCGGCTGCCTTGAAGGATTACGGCCTGGTGTTCAAGGACAACCCCGAAGGGTTCGACGGGAATCAGCCAGCGGGCATTGATTCGGGTATCGGCTGCGGTGATGGTTTCTGCCGTCATTAACCTGCCTTGCGGGTTCGGGGCACCGGAGGCGCCTTGAAATTCAATGGGCAAGTATAACCAGCGCGGTCAGGCAGAACTACCCCGGTGGTGGCCGCTGTGCTGCGATTTTCCAGACATTCATCAAGCCTCTTCAAATCAGGGCAGTCAATCTGGTTTGATAGGGCTATACTCGCTGTTTTTCTTTGGTTCGGGAGTTGTTTATGGCAGGTCGATCTTCCAATCGTTCCATCGGGACGGTGGCAATGCGCTGGCACGGAGACAGGCTGGAATTGCTGGATCAACGCCTGCTCCCGGCAGAGGAGCACTGGATTGTTGCGGATGGTGCCTCGGCGGTGGCCCAGTGCATAACGGATATGGTGGTGCGTGGGGCACCGGCCATCGGCATCAGTGCTGCGTACGGGGTGGCCCTGGCAGCCCGCCACGCAGGCGGAGGCGATTGGCAGGCCGAGATCAAACAGGCTATTCGAGTGTTGGCGAAATCCCGGCCTACGGCGGTGAACCTGTTCTGGGCGCTGGAGCGCATGGAAAAGGTGTTCCACGCCTGTCATTCTCTGGACGAAGCCACTGATCGGCTGGCGGCAGAGGCTGTTCGTCTGCATGAGGATGACCTGGCGGCCAACCTGGCCATGGCGGATTATGCGCTGGAGGTGATGAATCCCGACAAGCCTGTCGCAGTGCTGACCCACTGCAACACCGGTGCACTTGCCACCGGAGGATACGGTACCGCGTTGGGGGTGATTCGCCGTTTGCACGAGGAAAAACTGTTGAAGCGGGTCTATGCCGACGAAACCCGGCCCTGGCTTCAGGGCAGCCGGCTAACCGCCTGGGAGCTGACCCGTGACCATATTCCCGTTACGCTCAATGCCGATGGCGCGGCAGCGGCCATTATGGCTTCCGGCAAGGTTAAATGGATTGTTGTGGGTGCCGACCGGATAACTGCCAACGGTGATGTGGCGAACAAGATTGGTACCTATAACCTGGCGGTCCTGGCGCGGCACCACAAGATCGGGTTTATGGTGGTGGCTCCCTCCAGCACCGTCGATATGGCGCTGGCGTCTGGCAAGGATATTCCAATCGAAGAGCGGGATGGCACCGAGGTGCGTGAAATTCGCGGGATCCCCCTGGCGCCCGCTGGCGTTCCGGTATTCAACCCGGTGTTTGACGTGACACCGGCGAGCCTAATTGATGCCATCGTGACCGAGAAAGGCGCAGTGCGTAACCCCAACATCACCGGAATGCGGGCGCTGTTTACCTGATATTCCGTTTTGCCCCGGAGCTGGTTGCCGGCTTGTCCGGCGCTGGCCCGGCGGTCTTCATGCCAGCTTTCAGTTCTGCCACTTCCTTTTCCTGCTGTTCTATAAAATGCAGTGACATTTCAAAGCTCTGGCGGGTGAATTCCAGTACTCTGCGGAAGCCTTCATCCGACAGGTTTCTGGCATCGTCGTGCCGGCGGAAGATGTTAATGAATTCCCGTTCCCGCTCGAACTGGAGCGGAATCCGGCCTATGCCCCAATCGTTGAGTATCTGCCACACCTCGGGGTTATAGTTACGGGTGGTGCGCATGATAAAGGGGATCGGATCGTTGCGGGCCACCAGGGCGGCGAGTCTCAGGATCAGCTCGAAGGAGAGGGTGGAGGTGCCATTTTCAATGGCTTCCAGCAAAGACTTGTCTTTGAGGTTCAGGGCTTCACTCATTTCCGAGAGCGTGAGGCCCGCAACTTCCCGTATGTCTTTCAGCGATTGGCCGGCTGTCAGCATGGCCCGCAACTGATCCTGAGAGTTAATCAGGGCCCGACCGACCCGCAGGGAGGTGTCGGTTGCCCGGGCGCCCAGACGAAGTGCCGAACCCGTCAGCCCGGCTATACGTTCCAGCATACCGTCTGGGGTTTTATCTTTCGGGCCAGAGGATTCCAGGCCCTCAGCTTCGTCCATGGAATACATGGCGTGCAGGGCGTCCAGTAGCATATCCCTGAACACCCGGGCACGCTGTTGGGTACTCTGACCGCTTTCCCCGGACGGCTGCCCAGCCATGATTTATGGTGCCTCAGTCTTGGCCGCAAACTGGGTGGGCATCAGAATGGACGCCATACGTTGATCCAGCTCCAGCAAGTCGGCCATGATGTGTCCGCCTTCCTGGATGACGAAATCCAGTTCTTCGTCGGTGTTGTCCAGATCTGCCGCCTGTTGATCCTGCCAGTCTTCCAGAGCTTCCAGGTCTTCAAACGGTTCTTCGCCTTTCAGTTCCCTGCGGGCATTGGCGATGGTCAGGCGGGTCTGCTCGATCTGGTTGTGCTGGTTTTTGCGCTCGTCCACGTTAAGGCTGACGTAATCCATCTGTCGCTGGCGATTAAGGAACTCGATTTCCTTCTGCAGCAGCTTGAACTCCGGGTTGGTGGCGAACCGCTCTTCGTGGCGATTCCGCAGTTCGTCAATCACGCCGGTAAAGTCGAAATAGCGGGCATGGGGAACGGCCTCAATCTGGTCCCACGGCAGGGCGTGGTCCAGAGCGTCCTCACCAATTCGGGTTTTATCGATGCGCGACGGGATTTCGATGTCTGGAATCACCCCTTTGTGCTGGGTGGAACCGCCGGAAACCCGGTAAAACTTGGACTGGGTGATTTTCAATTGACCGTGGTTCAGTGGCCGAACGGCCTGAACCGTGCCTTTGCCGAAGGTTTGGGAGCCAACCACCAGGCCTCGACCATAATCCTGGATAGCGCCGGCGAAAATTTCAGAGGCGGAGGCACTCATCCGGTTGACCAGCACCACCAGAGGGCCGTCGTAGACCACGGACGGATCCTCGTCTTCCAGTACCTGAACATCGTTGTTGGCGTTACGGATCTGGACCGTGGGGCCTTCGTCGATAAACAGGCCAACCAGGTCGTTGGCTTCGTGCAGTGCGCCACCGCCGTTATTACGAAGATCCATGACCACGCCATCCACGCCGCTGGCCTTGAGTTCCTCAATCAGTTTACGCACGTCGCGGGTGGTGCTTTTGTAATTTGGATCGCCAGCCTGCATGGCCTGGAAATCGGCGTAGAAGGTGGGGATATTGATGACTCCGATACGATAGGTCTCGCCGTTTCGGTCCAGTTCAATCACGTCTTTGCTGGCGCTTTGCTCCTCCAGCTTCACCTCGTCGCGCTTGATGGCGATGGTGCGCGTGATGGTCTCGTCGCTGGCGTTCGCCGGGATTACTTCCAGGGTTACGGTGGAATTACGGGGGCCGCGGATCAGATCCACCACCTCGTCCAGGCGCCAGCCGATCACGTTTACAGGCTTTTCATCACCCTGCGCAACCGAGACGATGCGGTCGGCTGGCTGCAGCTGACCTTGCTTGGAGGCCGGGCCACCGGGTACCAGACGCACTACCTTGGTGTACTCGTTATCGGATTGCAGTACCGCGCCGATGCCCTCCAGCGAGAGGCTCATGTTGATATTGAAGTTCTCGGAGGTNNAATCACGTCTTTGCTGGCGCTTTGTTCCTCCAGCTTCACCTCATCCCGCTTGATGGCGATGGTTCGCGTGATGGTCTCGTCACTGGCGTTGGCCGGGATCACTTCCAATGTCACGGTGGAATTGCGAGGGCCGCGGATCAGGTCCACCACCTCGTCCAGGCGCCAG
>NZ_DIHV01000161.1:0-7248 GCF_002420325.1 Marinobacter sp. UBA5687 | reverse complement strand
GTTGATATTGAAGTTCTCGGAGGTTCGGGGCGAAAAGTAGGACGTGTGAGGGTCCCACATACCGGTAAAAGCATTCATGTAAGCCTGGAATGCATCTTCGCTGCGGGCCTGGTACGCGCGTTTGAGTTGCCCTTCATAGCGGCGGCGCAGCGTTTCTTCGATCGCTTCATCGTCTGCGCCGTTCAGTCTCTGGGCCAGAACCGCGTTTTTAATACGCTTCGTCCAGAGCTCGTCCAGAGCGGCCTGGTTTGCCTCCCAGGGCGCCTCGGAACGGTCGACGCGAATCCTTTCATCGGCAGCGAAGTCCAGTTGCTCAATACCGTTATCAATGAGCCCCAGGGCGAACTTCAGGCGTTCGATAACCCGCTGTTGAACCAGGTTGTAAATATCAAAGCCCGGCTGGAGTTGGCCGGTCTTGAGCGCTGACCCCAGGTGTTTCTTGACCCGGGAGAGGGCGTCAATGTCTTCCTGGGTCAGGTAGATTCTCTGGCTGTCCAGGTAATTCAGGTAGGCATCGAAAACATCGCCGGACAGTTCGTCGCTGATGCCGAGATTGCGGAAATGCGTGAACTGCAGCTGCCGGGCAATCAGAATATTGGCGCGGGCCTGGTCAATAGTGGGCGCAACCGGCTCATACCTGGCGGAGTCGTCAATCTTTGCGTAGGCGCCGGAGACAAGGAGGCCCAGGGCCAGAGCCGTGACCGCGCCTGCTTTCCGGGTGAGGGAAGTCAGGGACGGGCGCTGCATGGAGTTTTCCGCAATGGTCATAAATGCATACCTGAAGCTGCTGGGAATCGCCACCAATGACAATGGGGGTGAATACCCGTGACTGTTCAATTTATTGTAGGCAACCGCTACACCTGTTGCCATAGGCTAGGGGTATAGCTTCGTGACAATATGTCCATATACGTTTCAGCCTGAGGCTAACTATGGGGGCGTGTGACCGGAAGTAAACTGTCGGCAGTTGAGGGTAGAGGTGGCCGGAGGGTATAGGCCCTCCGGCCGGCAGGGTCAGCTAAAGTTTTCGTTGCGTTCGGCTTTCTGAAGCAACAGGGATGGCGGCGCGAATCGCTCTCCGTATTGGTCTGCCAGCTGCTGCGCCCGCTCCGCAAAGGCCCGAACGCCATACTGGTTGACGAACTGGATGGCACCGCCGGTCCAGGGCGCGTAGCCAATACCGAAGATGCTGCCAATGTTGGCGTCTTCCACGGTTCTCAGCACACCCTCCTCAAGACAGCGGATGGTCTCGATGGCCTGCATGAACAGGATGCGATCTTTCAGATCCTGCAGCTGCACATGGCGTGCCTTGTCCTGGTCCACGAACAGGTTCTCCAGTTCCGGCCACAGGTATTTTTTGCCCTTCTCCGGATACTCGTAGAAACCGGCACCGGCGGCTTTGCCCTTGCGTCCGTGGGTATCCACCATGGCATCGATGACGGCTTCGGCCGGATGCGGCTGCCAGGTACCGCCGGCGGCTTCCGTGTCTTTCTTGCTTTGGGCGCGGATGTGCTGCATCAGGGTCATGCTGACTTCGTCGGAGATGGCCAGCGGCCCTACCGGCATGCCGGCCAGCAGTCCGGCATTCTCGATACTTGAGGGGTGAATGCCCTCGGCCAGCATGCTGATACCTTCGTTCACGAAGGTGCCGAACACCCGGGAGGTAAAGAAGCCGCGGCTGTCGTTCACCACAATGGGAATCTTGCCTATCTGCTGCACGTAATCGAACGCCCGGGCCAGGGTGTCATCAGAGGTCTTCTCGCCAACGATGATTTCCACCAGCTGCATCTTGTCCACCGGGGAGAAGAAGTGCAGGCCGATAAAGTTGTCCGGCTTGGCCGAGGCCTGGGCCAACTGGGTAATGGGGATGGTGGAGGTGTTGGAGGCAAAGATGCCGTTGGCCACCATTTTCGGCTCGGCTTCCTGGGTTACCTTGGCTTTCAGGTCGCTGTCTTCGAACACGGCTTCGATGATCAGATCGCAACCTTCCAGGTCGTCGGCGGAAGCCGTGGCTTTAATGCGGGCCAGCACCTCGTCTTTCTGGGCTTCGGTCATGCGGCCGCGACTGACTTTCTTCGCCAGGAGATTTTCGGAATAGCTTTTGCCTTTCTCGGCGTTTTCAACCGAGACATCCTTCAGCACCACCTCAATGCCGCGGCTGGCAGTGGAGTAGGCAATCCCGGCACCCATCATGCCTGCACCCAGTACGCCCACTTTCTTGAAGCTTTCCTTTTCTACGCCATCCGGGCGACTGCCGCCGGCCTTGATAGCGTTGAGCTGGAACCAGAAGGTGCCCGTCATGTTTTTGGCCACCTGGCCGGTGGCCAGCTCGGCAAAGTACCGGGTTTCAATCAGGCTGCCGTTGTCGAAGTCCACCTGGGCGCCTTCCACGGCTGCTGCCAGAATCCGCTCAGGGGCAGGGTAGCAGCCCTTGGTTTTTTGCCGCAGCATGGCGGGTGCGATGGCCAGTTTCTGCGCCATGGCTGGATGATGTGGGGCGCCGCCGGGGAACTTGAAGCCTTTCTGATCCCAGGGTTGCTGGCACTTGGGATTGGCGTCGATGAAGGCCCGGGCCTTGGCGATCATGTCTTCCGGTGAGCTGGCCAACTCATCCACGATACCGGCCTTCAAAGCGGCTTTTGGATTTACCTTCTTACCCTCCATCAGGAACGGGAAGGCGGCTTCCAGGCCAATCATCCGGGGCAGTCGCTGGGTGCCGCCACCGCCGGGCAGCAGGCCCAGGGTGACTTCCGGCAAGCCCAGTTGGGTCCGGTCATCATCAATGGCAACGCGGTAATGACACGCCAGGGCGAGTTCCAGGCCACCACCCAGAGCGGTGCCGTTGATGGCAGCCACCACAGGTTTGCCACAGGTTTCCAGCGCACGCATATCGGCCTTCAGGCCGTTGACCATGTCTTCAAACTCTTTGGCTTGTTCGCGGGTCACTGTGTACAGCTCATTCAGGTCGCCGCCGGCAAAGAAGCTTTTCTTGGCGGAGGCAATGATAATGCCTTTGACATTATCCAGGTCGCTTTTGACCTTGTTGACGGTGTCGGTCAGTGCAGTTCGAAACTCGCCGTTCATGGTGTTGGCGGACTGGCCCGGCATGTCGATGGTCAGGGTCAGAATCTGGTCTGAACCCAGTTCGTATTGGATGGCACTCATGGTCGGTTCCTTTTTTTGAAAGTGGTGTTCAGACGCGCTCGATGATGGTGGCAATGCCCATGCCGCCGCCCACACACAGGGTGGCCAGGCCGTAGCGCAGTTCACGGCGTTCCAGTTCATCCAGCAGGGTGCCGAGGATGATGGCGCCAGTAGCACCCAGCGGGTGGCCCATGGCGATGGCGCCGCCGTTTACATTCACTTTCTCGTCCGGAACGGACAACTCTTTCTGGAAGCGCATCACCACCGACGCGAAGGCTTCGTTCACTTCAAACAGGTCGATCTGGTCCACGGTCATCCCGGCTTTCTCCAGTGCCTTGCGGGCAGCCGGGGCCGGGCCGGTGAGCATAATGGTGGGGTCTGTGCTGGTAACGGCAGTGGCGACAATGCGGGCGCGGGGCTTGAGGCCGAGCTCCTTGCCCTTGGCTTCGCTGCCAATCAGCATGGCGGTGGCACCGTCGACAATGCCGGAAGAGTTGCCGGCGTGGTGCACGTGGTTGATCTTCTCCACGTAGTGGTATTTTTCCCGCGCGACGCCGTCAAAGCCCATCTCACCCATCATCTGGAACGAGGGCTTGAGGCCTGCCAGGGATTCCACGGTGGTGTTGCCGCGAACGTGCTCGTCCCGGTCCAGTATGACCACGCCGTTCTGGTCAGTAACCGGCACGATGGATTTGGCGAAATAACCCTTTTCCCAGGCGTTGGCAGCTTTTTGCTGGGACTTCACGGCAAAGCCGTCGACATCTTCGCGAGTGAAGCCTTCCAGAGTGGCGATCAGGTCGGCGCCGATACCTTGAGGCATGAAACCTGTATGCAGGTTGGTTTCCGGGTCGGTCGCCCAGGCGCCGCCGTCAGAGCCCATGGGCACGCGGGACATGGCTTCAACGCCGCCCGCTACCACCATGTCTTCCCAGCCGGAGCGTACTTTCATGGCAGCCAGGTTCACGGCTTCCAGGCCGGAGGCGCAGAAGCGGTTCAGGGTTACTCCGGCGACTTTCTCATCCCAATCAGCGGCCAGTGCCGCCGTCTTGGCGATATCCGCGCCTTGGTCACCCACGGCGGTGACGCAGCCCATGACGACATCATCTACCTGAGAAGTGTCGAGCCGATTACGCTCTTCCAGAGCCTTGAGCACGGTAGTGAGCAGCGTGATCGGCTTAACACTGTGCAGTGAGCCATCTTTCTTGCCGCGGCCGCGGGGGGTGCGAACGGCATCGAAAATGTACGCCTCGGTGGTCATATCTGTTCCTCTGATTGTTATCCGGGCTTGTTTTCAAAGAGTGATAACCATAGCGGTTCAGTGTAGTCCCCGGTAATGACAGCCGCTGCCAATCCCATTGGCGAAATTGCTCAGGGACAATGACACAAACGCTTGTGACTTCTATCTTGAATAAAGATTGATCCTATAAAGCAGGCAGGTGTAACCATGTCTCTGAGAGATGCTATCGATAATTTCTACGAAAGGCTGGTGCTGGATGCGATCGATGCGACCCGGGAGGAGTCGGACACAGCGGATTATCTGACCGACGTGATGTGTGTGGCTCTGAATCGTTTGCCGGCCAGGTACTATCGGCACACCATCGATATGATGTTCTACCTTGCCGATGAGGAATTAAAGGAGATGAAAGAAAAATCCCTGGCTGCGGTCAGGCAAGCCAGGGATTTTGTAAGGCAGCATCAGAGAGAATGATGCTTTAGTGCTGCAGGCGGCTTTCCAAAGCCTGAACCAGTCGACCAGCGTGCTCTGCGCTCTGGTCGTTCATCTCCGGGTGCAGGCACCAGAGTGCGATCAGCCTTTCCAGTTCCTGCTCAGGTGTGGTTTGGTCGCCACTACCGAGACCTTCGGCCAGACGCTGAACCTGGATTTCCATACGCCGTCCCTGGTCTGAGTCCGGAGTCTCCTGGCCGGCAACGATCTCCGCCCTGATCACCAGGTCTCTACCTGTAAGAGAGGTCGCGCCGTTAACCAGATTCTGCCAGTTTGAAGGAACCTGTTCCGGGGCAAGGGCGCCACTCACACGCTCTTTGATCAGAGTCTTCCAGTTATCCAGTCTGGCTTTCAGCTTTTTGCGCTGCCCCAGCTCTGTCAGATGCTGACGAAGGTCTTGTACTTCGTCCCGAACCGGTCGTGAAAGCGGCATATCGGCTAACGGCCTGAGTTCGGTTTTGGCTTCATGGATCAGCGCATCGTCAGCCTCTGTGCCGAGATCGCGGTATTTGGCAACCACTGCGCGAGCGTCGGCGTCAGCCTTCTCGGTCGCTTGTTGCTGTGCAGACCGCTGGGCATCGCGCCGCTCGAAGATCTGGTCGCAGGCTTGGCGGAACGCCTGCCAGAGCTTGCGATCTTCGCGGTGCCGGGTGATGCCGATACGCTTCCATTCCGATTGCAGGGCTTTGGCCTGATCCATGGCCTCCTGAAGAGGCTCATGGTCAATCAACGCCTGAGCCCGCTCGACAATCGCCTGTTTGGCGGCCTCGTTTTTCTGTCGCTCCTCGTCCAGGGGCCGCTCCAGGTTCTTCAGCAGGTCGTCAAACCGCTTCTGTACCTGCCGGTTATCCCGGAAGTCTACCGGCCAGGCCGCTTTCCATTCCTGACGGGCGGTCTGATGAATCCGTTCGGCACCTTTCCAGTCAATACTGGCCCAGTCTGCCTGCGCGAGGAAGCGTTCGAGTTCCTCGCAGATGGCTTCCCGTTTGTGCAGGTTGGCCTGTTTGAGATCGGCTTTTGCCTCGAAGTAGGCTTTGCAGGGCTCATAGGCCTGATCTGACGCCGCTTTGAAACGATTCCAGAGGGTTCGGTCGGACGAGCCGCCGAGTTCTCGCCATTCGTTCTGCAGTTCTTTGATTCGCTCTGCCTTGGCCTCCGGCTCCATCGGTTGTTCCGCCAGATATTCCATCTGTTCGCACAGAGAGACCTGCTTGGGCTCGGTGGCGAAACCCTGCCAATCGCTCAGTTCCCGGAACTGGCCGGCAAGCAACTGCATCTTGGCCTGGAAGTGCTTGCGGTGACGATCATCAAGCGCCTGAAACTGGTTCTGGGCTGTTTTCAGGAGCTGGCGGGATTCACGGAACTGTTTTGCTTCCAGCGCGGCTTCCAGTTTGGGCAGGGTGGTATTAAGCGCGGCCGCATTTGCCTGCTGCTGTTCCCGGGTTCCGTCTGACCCAGGTTGTGTGCGTGGCTTACCGGCCAGGGTCCGCAGATCGGCAAGGGCCTGCGGTAGCGGGAATTCCTGCGGCCAGGCCACTTCCTGCAACAGGGCTTTGGCGGCAGCCTGAGGGGTCTCGGTGTCGTTGCTTTCCAGCTCGCTGATTTGCGGCCGCGCCAGGTTCAGGCGCCGCACCGCACCAAGGTAGTTGCGTAGAGCCAGCATGGCCTGTTCGTATTGCTTCTGCTCCTGTTTATCCACCTGGGTGTCCCTTGTGGCCTCAAGCCAGCGGTTTTCCTGGGTTTTCTGCAACGCATCCAGGGCAGATTCCGAAGGAAGTTCAGAGGGCGCTGCGGATTTAAGCTGGTTCAGGGTTTGCTGCAGCAGTTCCAGTGTTTCCTGCCGTTGATGCTTTTGTTCCAGGTGCCGCTGCTCTTCCTGGCGCGTCTCGTCCAGTTGCCTGAGACGTTCACGAATCTGGTGAACGGCTTCCAGAAATTGTTGGGTGTGCTCTGCGCTGGCTTTGTTCTCAACGCTCTGCCAGTGGTCCTGGAGGGCATTCAGCCGGGCCTCGTAGAGCTTGGTGTCTTCGCTTCTGGCCTGTTCCTGTGCCTGGCTGACCAGTTCAGTGATGCGATGCTGGGTGGCCGCTTCGCTGGCCTGTTGTTCCTTCAGGGTTTGAAGTGACTGTTTGACAGTCTGGTAAACACTTTTATCGCGGCCTTTTGCGTGTTTCAGCACCGCCTGAAGGTGTGCTTCCTGGTTTAGCTGGCTCGCCGCCTGCTGTCGAATGGCGGAGGTCACACCTTTTATTGCCAAAGCCGCGAGTTCCGATTGTTCAGGGCTGGCGCCAAGCTGGCGTTCCTGCTGCTGGCGTAACTGCTGTCGGTTGTCTTCTTCGGTTGGCTGATTGCTTTGCGGTTTTTCGGATGCCTTCTGGCTT